>JACRIK010000030.1 GCA_016235865.1 Planctomycetota bacterium
CAGCACCAACAGCTCAGGTATCGCCACCTTTAGCAATCTGAGCATCACCACGACCGGGACGGCGTATCAGTTGCAGGCGCGGTCAGGCGCAGCCGGGCCGGTTAGTTCAGGCAGTTTCAATATCACGGCCGGGGCGCCGGGCAATTTGGTGTTCTTCCAGCAGCCGACCAATACCGCGGCTGGAGCGACAATATCAGAGGTTGATGTTAGCGTCAGGGACGCATACGGTAACCCGGTTGGTTTCGGAGTGCCTGTTTCTCTGACCACGACCGCTCAATTAAACGGGACCACCACGAAAAACACGAATACTTCAGGGATTGCCATATTCGATAACTTGAGCATTACCGCGAGCGGAATTTATCAATTGCAGGCGCGCTCCGGCGCAATCGGGCCGGTAGGCTCAAGCAGTTTCAGCATTACGGCCATAGCTCCGAACAACCTGGCGTTTGTCCAGCCGCCGACCACTACCGTTTCAGGCGCTCTATTTGCGCCGGTAATCACGGTTCGAATCCGGGATATCTACGGTAATACCGTAACAACCGCCTCCAATCCGGTAAGTATTACAGTCAGCGCTGGTTCAGCGTTCAGCGGGACAACTACCGGCGTGGCGGCTTCATCAGGCATAGCCACATTTAATAATGTTGGCATAACCGGAGCCGGCACCCTGCGCACCATGACTGCTACAGCAGCCGCTTTGACTATTGCTACCTCTGGCACCTTTGATGTTCTAAGCTACGGCGCGGCCGATAATCTGGCGTTTGTCCAGCAGCCGATTACTAATGGGATTGGCGCCATCATAACGCCGCCGGTTACAGTCATAGTCCGGGATGCCTACGCGAATCCTGTCCCGGCTGTCTCGGTCTCTGTAACCACCACCACCGGCGCCCTGATGAATGGCACGCTTATTACCCAAAGCAATGTCTCCGGCATTGCCACGTTTAATGATTTAAGCATTCCGGCAGAGGGATCCGGCTATGTCTTAAGCGCTACGGCCCTGTCCGGCGCCATCAGCGCCACCTCTGCTGCATTTGATATCGGCACCGCGCCGGTTATTACCATTACAGGAGCGACTACGGTTACAGGTACATCGGCCGTGCTGAATGCAACAGTCAATTCCACCGGGTTGTCAACCATAGCCTATTTTGAGTGGGACATCACTAATACATCTTATACCTATAGCACCACGGCGCAGGCCATCGGGTCCGGTTTAAGCGATGTTATTGTTACCGCAACACTAACATCTCTTAACCCCGGCGTTACTTACTATTTCAGGGCAGGCGCCACCAATATGGCCGGTACGACCACCAGTCCGGCCATATCCTTTACGGCGCTGGGGGTACTGCTGTCCAATGACGGCGGCGGCAACTGGCCGTATTACCGGCCCATGACCATCACCAATAACAGCGGCGCAACCCTGACGGATTATCAGGTGATGGTAGAGCCGTTCCGCGACTCGGGCGATTTCATCGGCAATAATATTACTAACACCGGTTTGGCCTGCTCTTTGCCGCTCTCTGAAGGCACGGGCGGCACTACTGCGGATGCCTCTGGTAATAACAATACTGGTACCCTGGTCAACAGTCCAACCTGGACGCAAGGCAGGTTTGGGAACGCTCTGCAATTTAATGGCTCAACTACCCGCGTCACTACTGCTGATAGCTCATCATTAGATTTCGGCACAGGTGATTTTACTATTGAAGGCTGGGTTAATTATTCATCTTTCGGCGGTGTTATGAGACTTGTAGCCGCGGGCAGTGATGCCGACGGAGCTAGTAATGAATGGTTTTTCGGCAACTGGGTTTCGCCTTACCGGCTGAATTTTGCCTGCCGGAACGCAGCTGGAAATGGTTACTATGAGGGGGGCTCTAATAATATAACGGTTAGTGCCGGCAACTGGTATCATATTGCCGTGGTTCGTTCAGGCACAGCGGTAACTTACTATTTTAACGGTAATAATGTAGGAGGTTTTACTATCCCTGTTAGTAATCACCCGATAAACGGCGGAAGCACCGGCGCGTTAATAGGCGCTAGATACCAAACCAATGCCTCAACCATTATTGAATATACCAATGGCTTGATAGATGAGATCAAGATTCACAAGCGCGCACTGTCGGCTGAGGAAATCTCTATGCGTTACGGCTCAGGACTGGTTGGCTCTTGGCACTTCTCCGAGCCGCTGACCGACACCTCCATTACCACGACTGATCTGTCAGGTTCAAGCAATAACGGCACGTTGGTCAACAGCCCAACCCGGGTAGCCGGACGCTTTGGTAATGCGCTTTCCTTTGATGGCACGGATGACAGAGTAGATGTCAGCGACACAGACAATCTATCATTTACTAATGGGATGTTTACAACAGAATTCTGGTTTAAAGCGCCGACTCAAATCGGCTCAGGTGATACACGTAATTATCTTGTTGCAAAAGGTGCTACCAGTAATTATGAGTATGGCGTTAATATTGACAGGATTACCGGGCTTGTCCAATTTGAAACATGGACATCTGCCGGCGCCGGCGCCGGATATATTACTTCTTCAATACGTTATGACGATGATACATGGCATTATCTGGTGGCGACAAGAGATGGTAATGGCACATCTTCAAATAGGGTTCGGCTTTATATTGACGGGCAAGAAATTGGTAGTGGTGTTCTGGTGACTAATAGTATGTCAAATACGACGAGTGGGATTCGCTTCGGCAATCGCAGTGACTTGACTGCCAGTTTTTATCGCGGATTAATAGACGAAGCCCGTATCTATAACCGGGTTCTTTCCGCCGCTGAAATTACGGCCCGCTATAATGCTGGCACACCCAAGGTCAAGCACGATTTGGCGGATATTCGGTTCGCGAGTTCGGATGGTTCGCAGGAGTATTCTTACTGGCAGGAAACCGATAGCCGATTTTGGGTGAAGGAGCCGTCTATCTCAGCGAGTGTGACCACCGGCATCAGAATGTACTACGGTAATATCTCGGCTACCTCGTCATCCAGTGGCACTAATACCTTTGCACTTTTTGATGATTTTGAGGGTTCGGGACTTCTTGCATGGACTAATAATGCTGGAACATGGTTAAATGAGGGGGGATATAGAAAACAAAAATCAACATCAGCCGTTTACTATAAAGCATCATATGTATCTACTAACTTAACTGATTATATTGTACATGCTAAAATGTATATCAATTCAGCAACTTTGGGTTCTGGACGACAGGGATTGACAATAGAAAGAGACGGCACATCTACTTGGTTTGCTGGAGTAATTTATGAATTCAGCCTCTCTCAAAGCGCAATTCTGGAAGAAGGGGCAGCATGGCGAAATACAGGTGCGATAGGATTTACTCCCGTGGTATATACGTGGTATGACTTGGATATGTTGAGACAGAATAATATTCAAAAAGTATCAATCTGTAAGGCGGGAACTCAACTATCATGGCAGGCCTCGGACACACGACCATTAAAACCGACCACAATTGCTGGATTATGGGGAGGTTTCGATACTGAGGTATGGTATGATGACTTCTTTGTCCGCAAATACTCGGCCATAGCGCCGATTCATTCAGTGCCGGGCGTTGAAAACGGGGTATTCGCCCCGACCAACCTGAGCGCCGTTGTTGTTTCCGAGAGCCAGGTCAATTTAACCTGGCAGGACAATTCAGACAACGAATTCGCCTTTAAGGTTGACCGTTCCTTTGACGGGGTTACCTACGGGATGCTGGCTAATATCGGCGTCAATATCACTTCATGCACCGATAGTACCGTCACGCCCACCGGCACCTATTATTACAAGGTGGCGTCTTATAAGGATCTGAGCAGCTATTTATATTCTAATACGGTAAGTGTTACCATCTCGGCTCCTGTGTCGCCTTCCAATCTGATTACCACTACAGGCGGCACCTCACCCATAACCCTGCAGTGGAGTGACAATTCATCCAATGAAACCGGGTTTTACCTGGAACGTTCATTGGACGGCGTGAACTGGGCCGTGACCATAACCGTGCCGGCTAATATCACCTCATACGCTGATGCAAGCGTGTCTATAAGTACCACGTATTATTACCGGATACGGTCATTTAACGGTATCGGCATCAGCGATCCTTCAGGTGTGATTTCCAATACGGTCAATGGCCTTTCCAACAGCGGCGGGGGAATCTGGCAGTATTTGCGCCCGATAACCGTAACCAATACCGGTTCTAATCTGATTGACTACCAGGTTGTGGTCAGTCCGTTTATGGATTCATCTTTTATTAATAATGCAGGTCTGGTCGGCTCCTGGCACTTTTCCGAGGTAGTTACGGCCACGACCACGGCGGATATGTCCGGTTATTATAACACCGGCACATTAACTAACGGAGCTGTTATTACTTCATCAGGCCGGTTTGGAAATGGATGCTCGTTTAACGGGACAAATAGATATGTAAATTGTGGTTCTCGCACAGTTTCAATTCCATTTACTTTTGAAGCTTGGGTAAATCCATCCACTTGGCCTACATCTGTGGGAATTGTTGAAGTATCTAACGGCGCATCCGTCAGGGTGGGTCTTGATAGTCAAGGCGTTGCCGGAAGGCTGAGCATATGGTATCAAGGTTCGGCCGGTAATTACGTTTCTTATATGACAGATGCTCCTGCCACCGGCAGCTGGACGCACATAATTGGCGTAATAAGCGGAACCGGAAGTTCCGACGGGATGTTATATTATAATGGTGTTCCGCAAACAATGACTTTTACATCCGCCGGAACTCCGGCTGCTTCTGTAAGTGCTACCTGTTTTATCGGGGCTATTGATACGGTGCCAAATTATCCTTTTGATGGCATTATAGACGAAGCCCGCATCTACAACCGGGCTCTGTCCGACACTGAGATAGCCACCCGCTACAACTCAGGCATACCCAAGGTCAATGGCGATTACGCCGATATCCGGTTTACCGATGCGGCCATGACCCGGGAATTGCCTTATTGGCAGGAAAGCGATAATAAATTCTGGCTCAAGATGCCGTCCCTGCTCAGCGGAACCACTCAGTTGAAGATGTTCTATGGTAATGTTTCAGCCACATCTTCATCTAGCATTACTAACACCTTTGTTTTTGGCGATGATTTCACCGGCGCAACTATAGATGTTGCTAAATGGGTAGAATATGATACGGGTAGTTGGCTTAACCAGAACAACCGATTAGTTTCCACCGGTGGTTCTAGTACATGGGGCAATCCCTCTGTCTACAGTATTGGTAATTTTAACAGGACAGATTCACTGTCGTTGGAGTTTGATTATAAATGGACCGGTTCCGCCTACAGTAACTTCTTTGGTTGGAAAGATGCAACCACGGGTCGAGATTATACAGATATGCCTTATGGATTTTATTCCAATGCCAGTCAAGCCGATGATGTTTATGAGGATGGTACGAATAGAGGTGATGTTGGTCAGAACTGGACCTCAGGTCAAGCATATAAAATTAGGATGCGGCTCAAGACCTCATCCGGTTGTATATATGAACGCTCTACCGATAGCGGTTTGAGTTGGGTTACTTGGTATGATTCGGTCTATTCATCCGAATCGTTGCTCAAGGTCGCTTTAATCAGCGGCGGTCCGAGCGGCGCATTATTTGATTCGGACAACTGGCGCATCAGGAAATATTCGGCCATTGAGCCGGTTTTGGCAGTCAACTCTGAAGTCCAGGTTAATACACCGTCTAATCTGACCGCTACGGTTGTTTCCGGGAATCAGATTGACCTGAACTGGCAGGACAACTCGGTGGGCGAACTGGGCTTCAAGGTTGAACGCTCATTTGACGGCAGCGCTTGGACCCAGATCGGAACAGTCATAGGCAATGTGACCATTTATTCCGATACCACCATAACTCCCAATAATTATTATTACTATCAAGTCAGGTCGTATGATGCCAATGGCGATTCTCCGTATTCCAATATTGAAACGATTTGGAGTTCTTTGCCCAGCCAGCCGGATACCCTGATAACCACGACAGTTACCGCTGGTTCAATCACTTTGCAATGGGCTGATAATTCCAGTAACGAGACCGGATTTGAGGTCTGGCGCTCGATGAACGGCGTGACTTACACCTTGGTGGCCACGCTGGCTCGTAATACCACTTCTTATACTGATAACGGGCTACTGATGTCAACCGCCTATGCCTACCAGATTCGGGTTTATAACGGTATGGGCACCAGTAATTATTCCGGTTCGGTTAGTCAAATAACAGGATCTTTCTACCCGGTATATATAACCTTTAACAATACCTCAACCGGCCAAAATGGCACCATACAAACGAGTACTATAACGCAGACCGGAGTTTACCGGATAGAGGCTTGGGGTGCCCAAGGCGGTAGTGGAACCTCATATACAGGAGGTCTGGGTGCAAGAATGATGGGAGATTTTACTATAACTGCCGGGACACAGCTAAAAATCTTAGTCGGACAACAAGGATTAAATCAGGCCACCTATAAATCAGGTGGCGGTGGCGGTGGAACGTTTGTCACTGATAACAGCAATAACCCGCTAATCATTGCTGGTGGTGGTGGTGGTGGTGGTGGAAACTCTAACCCCCAAAATGGACAGCCTGGATTGACAGGAACCTCTGGCGGCAATGGTTCTCAGGGGGTAGCTACTGGTGGAACAGGCGGTGGCGGCGGTGGTGCTTCCGGTGGCGGTGGCGGCGGTGGTGGACTTACCGGGAATGGTACTGCTGGTTGGACACCCGGGGGGATGAGTTTTATAAATGGCGGTACAGCTGGTGGCTTGAACGGTGGATATGGCGCTCAAGGTGGCTTTGGTGGAGGATCTAGTGGTGAGTGGAATAATCAAGGTGCAACAGGAGCAGGGGGAGGATATTCTGGAGGTGCAGGCACAGGTTCAAATGGTGTAGCAGGTGGTGGTGGTTCTTACAACGCCGGAACAAACCAATCTAATTCTAGTGGCGCGAGAACCGGACAAGGGCTGGTGACTATTCAGGGTATTTCTGGCGCGTCAGAAAATTTAAATATTACCACCAACCTGATGGCCACGGTGGTCTCCGATACCGTTGTTGCCCTGACCTGGCAGGATAACTCGCCGGGTGAAAACGGGTTTAGAATTGAACGCTCATTGGACGGGGTTGACTGGACCGTGACTTATACCCTGGCCGCCAACACCACGGCCTATACTGATACGGCTGTTTCAGCCGGCACGACTTATTATTACCGCGTCCGGTCTTATAACTTCCTTACAGAACATCCCAATTCCAACATTGAGCAGACCAGGACTTCACTGCCCAGCGCGCCGAGCGGTCTGGTAACCGCCACGGTTTATTCGTCTTACATCATGTTGCAATGGGCAGACAATTCCAATAACGAAACCGGGTTTGAATTGGAACGCTCTGTTAATGGTATTACCTATACCCTGCTGGCCACGCTCATGCGCAACACCACGGTTTATACCGATACCGGGCTGGTTAGTGGCACGCCTTACGCCTACCGGATCCGGGCCTATAACGCTATCAGCGCTAGCGGTTATTCCAATATACTCAACGTAACTACCCTGGGATTTGCCGCCTTCGGTGGGACCATCACATTCAGCGGCGGCTATACCATTCATACTTTCACGGTCTCCGGGACATTCACGGCGAATAGCAATAGGAATGTTGATGTCCTGGTGGTGGCCGGCGGCGGCAGCGGCGGAAATCATAATACCACCAATGCCAACGGTGGCGGCGGCGGCGGCGGCGTTATCTACAATACTTCTTATTCCGTAACGTCCGGGGCTATTGCGGTGACGGTCGGCAATGGCGGCGCGGCTATTACAAATGTTACTACCAGCGTGGGTTACAACGGACAAAACTCTGTCTTCGGGTCGCTGGTTGCCCTGGGCGGCGGTGGTGGTGGTTCGACCGGCTCCGCGAATGTGGCGGGCAGCGGCGGCAGCGGCGGCGACAAGGCCAATAACGGCGGCGCGGCCGGGGTCTCTGTTCAAGTGGGCGGCTATGGTAATTCCGGTGGTGCCAGCGCTATCGCCTGGACCGGCGCAGGCGGCGGCGGCGCCGGCTCAGCCGGATTTATCGGCAGTAGCTCTGTAGTAACCGGTGGCAATGGCGGAACCGGGATATCCAGCACCATATCGGGTTCGCTGAAATATTACGGTGGTGGCGGCGGCGGCGGCGCCAACAGCACCGAGCGGGCCGGTGACGGCTATGACGGCGGCGGCCGCGGCTGCGGAAACACCACTTATTACGCCTACAATTATTACCCTGACGAGGTTAATTCCACGACCAGGGGCAGCGGCACTCCCAACGCCGTGGCCAACACCGGCGGCGGCGGCGGCGCTGGTTCCTATTGGTCAGGTAGTGGCGGCGGCAATAACTATTGGACTACCGGTTCCGGAGCCGGAGGCTCAGGTATTGTCATCATACGCTATTTGACCAACGATATCCAGGTTAATGCTACCACCAACCTGCGGGCCACGGTGGTCTCCGATACCATTGTTGCCCTGACCTGGCAGGATAATTCGCCGGGTGAAGAGGGCTTCAGGTTGGAGCGCTCCGAGGACGGGAATAACTGGACTGTGACTTATACGCTGGGTGCCAATACCATGGCCTATACCGATACGGCTGTTTCAGCCGGCACGACTTATTATTACCGGGTCAGGTCTTATAACTTTATAGGGGATAACGCAAATTCCAATACTGAGGTAACCAGGACTTCGTTGCCCAATGCGCCGAGCAGCCTGGTAACTACCACGATTTATGCCACGGCTATCGTTTTGCAATGGGCCGATAATTCCAATAATGAAACTGGCTTTGAGGTCTGGCGCTCTACGGACGGCGTGACCTACACCCTGGTTGCCACGCTGGACCGTAATACCACCTCGTATACCGACAGCGGCTTGGCTATGGCTACCTCCTATGCTTATCAGGTTAGGGCCTATAACGGCATCGGAACCAGCAGCTATTCCAATGTGTGTATTGCGACTACTTATGCAATAGAAGCAACGGGCGGTACAACATCTGTTAGTAATTATACCACTCATATTTTTACTTCAGGCGGGACATTTACAGTTACAGCAGGTAGCGGGAATGTTGAAGTCCTGGTGGTTGGTGGTGGCGGCGGAGGTGGAACACAACATGGCGGCGGTGGCGGTGCGGGTGGATTGATTTATAACCCGTCTTTTGCTGTGGTCGTTGGTTCATATCCTATAACTGTGGGTGCCGGAGGCGCTGGTGCTCCAGCTGGAGGAAACGGAGATAGACCACGTGGAACTAATGGCTCTGATTCAGTATTCAGCACATTAACCGCAATAGGGGGCGGTGGGGGCGGTTCTTATAGGACCGGCGCGGCATTAAGTGGTAATGATGGCGGCTCAGGTGGCGGCGGTGGTTCAGGAGGAAGTAGCGGAGCCGGCGGAGCTACGACACAAACAGGTGGATTTGGAAGCGCTGGCGGTTCTGATACGCTAAATGTAGCCCCTTGGAGGGGCGGCGGTGGCGGTGGAGCTGGAGCAGCCGGCGCTACCGGTATGACGACCGGTAATGGCGGAGCAGGAAAAGAATATTCTATTTCCGGCGTTAGCACCTATTATGCGGGCGGCGGCGGTGCCGGCAGCAATACTGGAACTGGCGGCGCAGGCGGTCTTGGCGGCGGCGGGGCTGGCTCATCAAATGGAGCATCAGGCCCCGATGGAACTGCGGGAACTCCTAACACCGGCGGCGGTGGCGGCGCCGGCGGGGCATATAATTATGCCGGCGGCGCTGGCGGCTCGGGCATCGTTATCATCCGTTATCTTCCTTCAAGTGGTATTGTTGCCACCGGTGGGACAATCATACCTGCTGGCACAAAAACTCATATCTTTACTTCAAGCGGCACATTGGCTGTTACCGGCGGCGGTAATGTTGAGGTCTATGCCTGGGGTGGCGGAGGGGCCGGTGGCAATGTCGGCGGATGGGGTTATGGAGCTGCGGGCGGTGCCGGCGGGGCTGCCCAGGGAACCTTGAATGTAGTTTCCGGCACATATAATGTTGTCGTGGGCGGTGGCGGAGTGATTAACAGTTATGTCGGCGCCGCGGGCGGCGGCGGTCCGGGTTCAAATAATAATGTTGATAACCAGTACGCTGGCGGCGGCGGCGGCTATTCCGGAATATTTGCATCATCTGTTTCCCAGGCTAATGCCCGTATTATTGCGGGCGGCGGCGGCGGCGGCGGCAGCAGCCGGGCCGGCACGGGAAATGCCGGTGGCGCGGGTGGCGGCGCATCAGGCGAAAGAGGATTTTCACCTTACGACAGCAAGACCTCATATGGCGGTAACCCTGGTACCCAGGCGGGTCCGGGCGCCGATGCCAGCTGCGATAGCGCCCAGGCCATTGGCGGGCAATGGGCCCTGCAGGGCGGCGTGGTTAGGATTAATAGTGCGGGCGGTGGCGGCGGCGGCGGCTATTGGGGCGGTTCTGCCGGCGGTTACAGCGAATCCAATACCATGGCCGGCGGCGGCGGCGGTTCTGGATATCTGCATCCAACCCTGATATCCGGCGGCGTGTTGACAGCCGGAACTGGTATAACACCGGGTGATTACGCCAATGCTTACCGAGGCACGGCCGGTACTGCCGGCGTAGTAGCCGGCAATGGCAATAATGGCGTAGTCATAGTCAGGTATTTACAAAGCGGCAATAATATTACCGGCAACCTCGCGGCCCAGGCGCTTTCCAACACCACGATTGCCCTGACCTGGCAGGATAATTCGCCGGGTGAAAACGGGTTCAAGATTGAACGTTCGCCGGAAGGCATTACTTGGACGCAAATAGTCACTGTGACGGCCAATGCCACGGCCTATACCGATACGGCTGTTTCAGCCGGTACGACTTATTATTATCGTATCTGTTCCTATGATTTGCTCGCAAACCATCCTTATTCCAACATTGAGCAGACCAGAACTTCGTTACCCGCCGCGCCGAGCGGACTGGTAACCGCCACGGTTTATGCCTCAACCATCGGTTTGCAATGGGCGGATAATTCCAACAACGAAGACGGGTTTGAAATCGAGCGTTCTATTGAAGGCATCACCTACTCCCTGTACGCCACGGTTACGCGTAACACCACGGTCTATACCAATACCGGGCTGGTCAGCGGCACGGCCTATGCCTACCGGGTCAGGTCCTATAACGATTTCGGCCCGAGCGGTTATTCCAATACGATTAACATAGTTACCTCTAATGTATTCTTGGCTACCGGTGGGACTATAACATATACCGGCGGCTATACCATCCATACCTTTACATCTTCCGGGACATTCACGCCGAACGGCAGCCAGAATGTCGAGGTCCTGGTGGTGGGCGGCGGCGGCAGCGGCGGAAACCACTCCACCACCAATGCCAACGGCGGCGGCGGCGGCGGCGGCGTCATCTCCAATAGCGCGTATTCAGTGGCTCCGGGCGCCATGGCGGTGACAGTCGGCAATGGCGGCTCGGCCATTCCTGTTGTTGCTGCTGTGGGCAACAACGGGGGGAATTCGGTCTTTGGTTCGTTGGTGGCTCTGGGCGGCGGCGGCGGCGGTTCGACCGGGTTGGTCGCGATTGCGGCTAGAAGCGGCGGCAGCGGTGGCGGTAAGGCCAATGGCGGCGGCGCGGCCGGGTCTTCTATTCAGGCGGGCGGCTATGGTAATTCCGGCGGTGCCAGTGCCGTAGCCTGGACCGGCGCGGGCGGCGGCGGAGCCGGCTCAGCCGGGTTTGCCGGAAACACCGGCGCAACCGGCGGTAATGGCGGGACTGGGATATCCAGTACCATATCGGGTTCGCTCAGATATTACGGCGGCGGCGGCGGCGGCGGTGGCAACAGTAGTGAGCGCGCCGGTGATGGCTTTGACGGCGGCGGACGCGGCTGCGGCCAAACCTCTTACTACGTCTATAATTCTTACCCGGTCGAGGTCAATGCCACGACCCGGGGCAGCAGCACTCCCAATGCCATTACCAATACCGGCGGCGGTGGCGGCGGTGGTTCATACTGGGCGCCCAACGGCGGCTGGACTACCGGCTCAGGCGCCGGCGGCTCCGGCATCGTCATCGTCCGTTATTTAACCAATAATCAGGTAAATATTTCCGGCAACCTCCAGGCCACGGTTATTTCTGACACTGAAATTACCCTGACCTGGCAGGATAACTCGCCCAGCGACCAGGGATTTAGACTGGAGCGCTCCGAAGACGGGAGTAACTGGACCGTGACTTATACTTTGGCCGCCAACACCACGTTCTATACTGATACGGCGGTTTCAGCCGGCACGACTTATTATTACCGGGTCCGGTCTTATAACTTTATAGAGGATAACCCCAATTCCAACATTGAGCAGACCAGGACTTCCCTGCCCAATGATCCGAGCGGCCTAATAACCGCCACGCTTTATTCCTCTGCCATCGTCTTGCAATGGGCGGATAATTCCAATAATGAAAATGGTTTTGAAATAGAACGCTCCACGGACGGAATTACTTACTCCCTATGCGCCACGGTCACGCGCAATACTCAGGTCTATACCAATACCGGGTTGGTCAGCGGCACGGCCTATGCATACCGGATTAGGGCCTATAACGCGGTCGGCGTGAGCGGTTATTCTAATATAGCCAGTGCAACTACCCTGGGGTTCTCGGCCACCGGCGGCACAATATCTTATGGTAATTATACCACTCATGTCTTTACTGCCAGCGGGGCATTTACCGTTACCGCAGGCAGCGGGAATGTTGAAGTCCTGGTGGTGGCCGGCGGCGGTGGTGGTGGTTGGCATCACGGCGGCGGCGGCGGCGGCGGTGGTGTCGTTTACGATACTGCTCTTGCTGTAGGTGCTGGTTCTTATCCTATAGTTATAGGAGCGGGCGGAACTTCCCCCGGTCCCGATGATACTTATGGGAATAATGGCGGTGATTCTACAGCATTTGGGTTACTTGCTTCTGGTGGCGGTGGTGGAGGTTACTACAGCAATAACGCTGGGAAGGCTGGCGGCTCTGGTGGCGGTGGTGGTGGTTATAACGGAACAGCCGGTTCATCAGACCAATCTTCTCGTATGGCTTCAAGTGGTACACGAACAGTTTATGGAAATGCTGGAGGTAATAGAACCGGTTCCGGGAGCAATACCAACGGTAACGGTGGTGGAGCAGGTGGCGCATCAAGCAGTAGTCAGGGTGGTCCTGGTATCTACATAAGTGCGTTTTCGTCATTTGGTTCAAACGGTTATTTCGGAGGTGGCGGCGGAGGCGGCAACGATGGTGTCGGAAATAGCGGTATGCACGGAGGTGGAAATGGTGGAAATGGTGGTGGTGGCGCCGGCACAGCAGCCACTGCAAATACCGGTTCCGGCGGCGGCGGCGGCGGCGGCAGTTCTGGAGACGGTCGTCCAGGCGGTTCCGGTATCGTCATCATTCGTTATCTGGCTTCAAGCGGTATTGTTGCCACCGGCGGGACAATTATACCTCCATCTGGCACAACAACGCATATTTTTACAACCTCCGGAACATTCACGCCGAACGGCAGCCAGAATGTCGAGGTTTTGGTGGTAGGCGGCGGCGGCAGCGGCGGAAACCATAGCACCACCAATGCCAACGGCGGCGGCGGCGGCGGCGGTGTCATCTCTAATAGCGCGTATTCAGTGGCTCCGGGCGCCATGGCGGTCACAGTCGGCAATGGCGGCGCGGCTATTACAAATGCCACTATGAGCGTGGGTTACAACGGAGAAAATTCGGTCTTTGGGTCGCTGGTTGCCCTGGGTGGCGGCGGCGGTGGTTCCACCGGTTCCGCGAGTCCGGCCGGTAGCGGCGGCAGTGGTGGCGGTAAGGCCAATGGCGGCGGAGCAGGCGGGACTTCTACCCAAACAGGCGGTTATGGTAATTCCGGCGGCAATGATTCTCAAAACTATACCGGTGCAGGCGGTGGCGGCGCCGGCTCGGCCGGGGTTGGTGGCAGCGGCGGTACAGCACCGGCTGGCAATGGTGGGGCCGGGATAGCCAGTACCATATCGGGTTCGCTCAGATATTACGGCGGCGGCGGCGGCGGCGGCGCCAACAGCAGCGAGCGCGCCGGGGATGGCTTTGACGGCGGCGGACGCGGTTGCGGAACTACTTCTTACTATGGTAACACTTCTTACCCGGTCGAGGTCAATGCCACGACCCGGGGCAGCAGCACTCCTAATGGTATTGCCAATACCGGCGGCGGCGGCGGCGGCGGTTCCTACTGGGCGCCCAACGGCGGCTGGCTCAACGGCTCGGGCGCCGGTGGCTCAGGCATCGTCATCATACGTTATAATGACACCCAAACAAATATTGCCTCCAACCTGCAGGCCACGGTTATTTCTGATACGGAAATCGCCCTGACCTGGCAGGATAATTCGCCCAGCGACCAGGGATTTAGACTGGAGCGCTCTTTAGACGGGAATGACTGGACCGTGACTTATACTTTGGCCGCCAACACCACGTCCTATACTGATACGGCGGTTTCCGCCGGCACGACCTATTATTACCGGGTCCGGTCTTATAACTTTATCGAGGATAATCCCAATTCCAACATTGAGCAGACCCGGACTTCCCTGCCAAATGATCCGAGCGGCCTGATAACCGCCACGGTTTATGCCTATTCCATCGTCTTGCAATGGGCGGATAATTCCAATAACGAAACCGGGTTTGAATTGGAGCGCTCCACTGACGGCATCACCTACTCCCTGTGCGCCACGATTACGCGCAATACTCAGGTCTATACCAATACCGGGCTGGTCAGCGGCACGGCCTATGCCTACCGGATCCGGGCCTATAACGCTCTCGGTCCGAGCGGTTATTCCAATATCGCCAGCGCAGTTACCTTTGGATTCTCCGCCATCGGAGGCACAAAATCTGATGGTAATTACACCACTCATATCTTTACTTCCAGCGGGGCATTTACCGTTACCGCAGGCAGTGGGAATGTTGAAGTCCTGGTGGTGGCCGGCGGCGGCGGCGGCGGCAAAGCAGAACCTAATCCAAGCGGCGATGGCGGCGGTGGCGGCGGCGCCGGCGGTTTGATTTATAATTCGTCTTATGCTGTGGCTGTTGGTTCATATCCGATAACTGTCGGTGGCGGTGGTAGTGGTTCCACTGCGAATGCCAGCCGGGGTGGAAACGGCTCTGATAGTGTTTTTGGTACGCTTGCCGCGGTCGGCGGCGGCGGCGGCGGGTCGGATAATGATGATGCCACCGGCGTAAATAGAGGGGCAGATGGCGGCTCTGGCGGTGGCGCGGCAAACAGATATAATGTCAGTACCGCTGCGAGTTCGGGAACCTCCGGACAGGGGAATGCCGGAGGTGATGCTACATCAAATACAACTTCATGGCGCGGTGGTAGCGGCGGCGGCGGCGCCGGTGCGGTAGGAGTAACACGATCAAGCAACGTAGGCGGCGCGGGTGGCAACGGTTTGTTAAGCAGTATTAGCGGTTTCCCCGTTACTTATGCCGGCGGCGGCGGCGGCGGAACGTGTAATAGTAGCGGTGGCCAGGGCGGTTCAGGCGGCGGCGGAGCCGGCGGCGGAGTTAATACTGCCGGGATATCCGGAACTGCCAACACCGGCGGCGGCGGCGGCGGCGGTGGTTCGGGCAGCGGTGGCGCCGGTAACGGCGGAGCCGGCGGTTCAGGCATCGTTATCATTCGGTATCTGGCTTCAAGCGGTATTGTGGCCACCGGAGGGACAATTATACCTCCTGGCACAACCATGCATACCTTTACCACTGCCGGGACATTTACGGTGGAAGGCACTGGAAGCGTTGAGGTCTATGCCTGGGGCGGCGGCGGTGCCGGCGGCACGGTCGGCGGCTGGAACTATGGCGCTCCGGGCGGGGCCGGCGGCGCGGCCCGGGGAACCTTGAGTATAAATTCCGGTACATATAATGTTGTGGTAGGCGGCGGTGGGGTGGTTAATAGCGTAGTCGGCGCGGCCGGCGGCGGCGGCCCGGGCAGAACTCCTACTGACAGTGATGGTAATAAATATGCCAGTGGCGGCGGCGGCTATTCCGGGATGTTTATGTCATCTGTTTCCCAGGCTAATGCTCTTATCATTGCCGGCGGCGGCGGCGGCGGCGGCAGCAGCCGGGCCGGCACCGGTAATGCCGGCGGCGGCGGCGGCGGCTCGGTGGGTCAGGTGGGATATTCTCCTTACGATAGCAAGCCCCAATACGGCGGTAATCCCGGTACCCAGACCGCGGCCGGAGCCGATGCCAGTTGTGACTCTGCTAATTATCCCGGCGGACAGGGCGCCCTGCAGGGCGGCGTGGTTAGGATTAATAGTTATGGCGGCGGCGGCGGCGGCGGCTACTGGGGCGGCTCAGCCGGCGGGTATAGCGAATCCAACACCATGGCCGGCGGCGGCGGCGGCTCGGGATATCTGAATACCACCCTGATATCCGGCGGCGTATTAACGGCCGGCACCGGCATCACGCCGGGCGATTACGCCAATGCTTATCGGGGTACGGCCGGAAATGCCGGCGCGGTGGCTGCCAATGGCAGTTCCGGCACCGTAATAATCAGGTATACAAACACTTCAGCCACTGCAAATGCTACCAGCAACTTACGGCTGGCGGTGGTTTCTGAGACCGCCATTACACTGACTTGGCAGGATAACTCGCCGGGTGAAAACGGGTTCAAGATTGAACGTTCGCCGGAAGGCATTACCTGGACCCAAATCGTTACCGTAACGGCCAATACCACGGCCTATACCGATACGACCGTTTCAGCCGCCACGACTTATTATTACCGGGTCCGGTCTTATAACTTCCTGGAAGATAATCCTTATTCCAATATTGCGTCAACCCTGACTACGTTGCCCGACGCGCCGAGTGCCCTGACCGCCACCACGGTTTCCGCCCTTTATATGCGCTTGCAATGGGCGGATAACTCCAATAACGAGACCGGCTTCAGGATAGAGCGCCAGACCATTCCGACCGATAGCGGATTTTCATTGATTGCCACAGTATCCCAGAGCGCCACTGCATATACCGATACCGGTTTAGCCATGGGCACCAGCTATAATTATCAGGTTTACGCCTATAACGGCATCAGCCCGAGCGGTTATTCCAATGTGCTCAGCGCCACTACCCTGACGGCCGAGAATCTAAGTCTGACCTTTACCAACACCTCAACCGGCCAAAACGGGAGTATCCAGACACTGACCATAACATACAGCGGCACTTACCGCATAGAGGTCTGGGGCGCCCAGGGCGGCATAGCCGGTAATACTGGAGGTTTGGGTGCCAGGATGCGTGGAGACTTTTATCTGAACGCGGGTGATGTGCTTAGCATTGCTGTTGGACAACAAGGTGTTAATGGTGCTTCAGCAGGGGGAGGCGGTGGTTCATTCGTGGTTAGAAGTGGCGTGCCGCTGATAATCGCCGGCGGCGGTGGCGGCGGCGGTCAAACTGGTGCCGGGATGGATGCCGTTACCGGGACCTCGGGTACCTACGATAGACCAAATGTTAACCCGGGCGGGTCAGGTGGTAATGGCGGTTCGGCTTCTGGTTCTTGGGGAGGCAGTGGCGGAGCTGGATTTTCTAGTAACGGAACTACCGGGGCAAATAGTTGTACCGGTGGGCTTAATTGGGCTAATGGATTAACCGGCGGGGCGCAGGGTAGTAGCTATGGCGCTGCTGGCGGATATGGTGGTGGCGGCGGTGCTACCTGGCCGGCTGGCGGCGGCGGCGGCTATTCCGGCGGCGGCGGTGCCTGGTCTAATGGCTCTGGTTCTGACAGGGGCGGCGGCGGTGGTGGTGGGTCTTACAACGCGGGTACTAACCAATCCAATTCCGATGGCGTTCGGACCGGACAGGGCCTGATGACTATTATCAGCCTTGATTTTTAGAGCCGGCGTAATGGTATTATCTTATGAAGGAATTACAGATTAAAGTTCAGAACAACAACGACGGCAGCGCGAACATCTCTATTCATGGCATGGTAGACGCCTATTCTTACGGCCAGTTGGAGCAGGCATTCAATAACCTGATTAATCAGGGTATTTATAATTTTGTGGTGGACCTGTCAAATGTGGATTATCTAAGCAGCGCCGGGGCCGGTATTTTTATCGGCACATTGGGCATAGTCCAGGAAAACAAGGGCAGTATTAAATTGGTTGACCCCAGGCCCAAGGTGCGCGAAACCTTTAACCTGCTCGGGCTGTCGCAATTCTTCGATATCACCGGCAATAAATAGCGCCGGCTGATAAATATATCTTGACTTTCGCCGCCTGATATCCTATTGTTTATAAGGAAATGATAAGCAAGATTATCAGCGCGGCGGTTAAGGGCATTGATGCCTGCCCTCTGGAGATAGAGGTCGATATCACCCGCAAGCACCTGCCCAATATCATCCTGGTCGGCCTGCCTGATGCCGCGGTCAAGGAGAGTATTTCACGGATTCTTACCGCCTTTACCAACGCCCATTACAGGTTTCCGGGCGAGAGTAAAATCACCATCAATCTGGCCCCGGCTGATATCAAGAAGGAAGGCCCGGTTTATGACCTGCCGATTGCCCTGGGCATCCTGGCCTCGTCCGAACTGATTAACAAGGATGCGCTGAAGGATTACGCGGTTATCGGAGAACTGGCTTTAGACAGCAAGGTTAGGCCGATAAAAGGCGCCTTGTCTATGGCCATGCTCTGCCGGGAAGAGGGCATAAAAGGAATTATCCTGCCCAGGGAGAATTCGGCCGAGGCCGGGGTGGTGGACGGCCTGGAGGTCATCGGCGTCAGGAATCTGGCCGAGGCAGTCGGGTTCCTGAATAAGCAGATTGTTATTAAGCCAACTATTATAGATATAGATGCCATATCCAAAGAGACCGATGACTATGACCTGGATTTCTCAGAGGTCAAGGGCCACGAATATGTCAAGCGGGCGCTGCTGGTCGCGGCCAGCGGGATGCATAACTGCCTGATGATTGGGCCGCCCGGATCGGGCAAGACCATGCTGGCCAAGCGGGTGCCGACTATACTGCCCAACCTGACCCTGCAGGAGGCCTTAGAGACCACCCGCATCCACAGCGTTACCGGCCTGTTGCCGTCCGGCCAGGCCCTGATAACCGTCCGGCCGTTCCGCGCTCCACATCACACCTTATCAGAACCGGGCCTGCTGGGCGGCGGCGCCTATCCCAGGCCGGGCGAGATAAGCCTTTCTCATAACGGCGTCCTGTTCCTGGATGAACTGCCGGAATTCCACCGGAATCTGCTGGAAGGCCTGCGCCAGCCGCTGGAAGAGGGTGGCATCACTATCGGCCGGGCCACCACCTCGGTCAGCTATCCGGCCAAGTTTATGCTCATCGCGGCCATGAATCCCTGTCCCTGCGGGTTTTACGGCGACAGCCGCAAGGAATGCCGGTGCACGCCCCGGCAAATCCAGAACTACATCGGCAAGATTTCCGGGCCGCTGCTGGACCGGATAGACATCCATATCGATGTGCCGGCCATTGCCTACAAGGAACTGTCCGCCAAGTCCGAAGGCACCTCGTCAAGCCAGATGAAACAGAGCGTGCTAAAGGCGCGCCGGACACAGGCCGAACGCTTTAAAGCGGAGAAGATTCTGGCCAACTCCCGGATGAATAACCGGCAGGTCAAGAAGTTCTGCAAGCTGGACGAAGAATCGGATGCGCTGTTAAGGCAGGCCATTGATGAACTGGGCCTGTCAGCCCGGGCATATACCCGCATCCTCAAGGTAGCCCGGACCATTGCCGATATCGAAGGCGCGGCTGATATCAACGCCCAGCACATCTCCGAGGCCATTCAATACCGCAGCCTGGACCGCAATAGTCGCATATAATATGTTTTTACCCACTACCATAGAAGAAGCAAATAAACTCGGATACAAGGAACTCGACATTATTCTGGTCACCGGCGATACATACATAGACAGCCCATTTATCGGAGCGGCTGTTATCGGCAAGGTGTTGGTTAATGCCGGGTTTCGGGTCGGTATTATTGCCCAGCCGGACATCAAGAGCGACAAGGATATCACCCGCTTGGGTGAGCCGGAACTGTTCTGGGGCGTTACCGCCGGTTCGGTTGATTCAATGGTAGCCAATTATACGGCATCAAAGAAACACAGACGTAATGATGATTTTACCCCGGGTGGAGAGAATACCAAACGGCCGGATAGGGCATCTATTGTCTATTCCAACCTGATAAAGAGATACTTTCCCGCCATTCGGCGGGACTCCGCTTCACAGCTCCGTAAAAATACCAAGCCCATTGTCCTGGGCGGGATAGAGTCCAGCCTACGTCGGATTGCCCATTATGATTACTGGGATGACGCGATCAGACGCTCAATACTGTTCGATGCCAAGGCCGATATCCTGGTCTATGGAATGGGGGAACAGGCAGTGGTGGAATTGGCTCATGCGCTAAAAACCCAACCTGTTTACACTGAGCGTAGCGAACACCGCAGTGACCACGAGCCCCTACTGGGGCGTAGTGAATGTGTCATTCCCGTCCAGCCGAAGGCGGGAGGAATCCAGAATTGGCAGGATATTAAGGGCCTCTGCTATATATCAAGTGAACCCAGGAAAGACTATATGCTCCTGCCATCATACGAAGAGGTTAAAGATGATAAGCATAAATTCATAGAGATGTTTCACACCTTCTATAACAACAACGACCCGATAACGGCTAAGGGCCTATGCCAGAAACAGGATACCAGATACCTGATTCAGAATCCGCCCTCGGAGAATCTGACCACAAAGGAACTTGATGCTATCTATGAACCCAGCCCCGGCACGCAGGGGCTGGGCGAGCTGGATTATGAGAATGAGGTGCATCCGTACTACCTCAAGCAGGGCAAGGTTCACCCCCACACTAAAATCTTTGGTGTGGGGGTAAAAGCCTTAGAGACCATCAAATTCTCCATCACCAGCCATCGGGGCTGTTACGGCGAATGTAATTTCTGTTCCATCACGGTCCATCAGGGCCGGACTGTTATCTCGCGCAGTCTTGAATCCATCATCAGGGAGGCGGAGAAACTGGCCAAAATGCCTGATTTCAAGGGCTATATCTCTGATGTGGGCGGCCCCACGGCCAATATGTATGCCATAGAGTGTGCTAAGAAACTAAAGATTGGAGCGTGCGTAGCCGCAGCGGAGTCCCGATTATTTCGGGACGGGGGCAAACGATGTCTCTATCCTAACATTTGTAAAAACTTAAAGATAGACCATTCCAGACAGATAGAACTCCTGCGGGGCTTAAGGCAGATACCGGGCGTCAAAAAGGTCTTTATCGGCTCAGGCATTAGGCACGATATGGTCATGGAAGACGCCAAATACGGGCTGAAGTATCTGGCTGAGGTGGTCGAGCATCACACCTCAGGCCAGCTCAAGATTGCGCCGGAACATACGGAAGATAATGTATTAAAACATATGGGTAAACCGAATCGGGATTATCTCAAGCGGTTCAAGGATGAATTTTATCGACTTAACAAGCAGTTTGGCAAGCGTCAATTCCTGACCTATTATCTCATCGCCGCGCATCCGGGTTGTTCGTATCAGGATATGCTGGAATTGAGGAAATACACCCGTCAGGAACTGAAAATCACGCCCGAGCAGGCCCAGGTCTTTACGCCTCTGCCATCCACCTATTCGGCCCTGATGTATTATACCGGGATCAATCCTTTCGCTGATGAAAAGATATTTGTGGAAAAGGATATTGCCAATAAGCAGAGACAGAAGGAAGTGATTACTAAATAAGTGTTTGAAACCACAGATTTCACAGATTACACTGATTCATCAGAAATGACTTGACTGATGATAGGTGATATGTATTCTATTACTGTATTACATGTTATTAGTTTATAATTAGAGTTAAACTGAAAAGTATTGTTTATGGAATTAGCTGAAATAATAAAGAATATAGCCGATATTCTGAAGACTCACGATTCAACAAATCCTAGAGACGAAGAAAAGAATTTTAAACCCGGAATTGGTCCTTTAGAAGAAACTCAAATTGTCCAGGAAATAGCGAAGCGTCTTATGGAAAAGGGAGTTGCTTCACAAATACATCAAGCTCCTGATTTATCAATCAATGATGAATGGGCCATTGAATTCAAGTTGGCTAGACCATTTGGTGATAACGGAAAGGAGGCTGAACATTGGTCTAAAAAGATTTTGCATCCATATGAAGGTAACAAATCTTTGTTAGGCGACTGCTTGAAATTAATGAGAGAAAAATCTTATCCTAAAAAAGCAGTTATTGCGATCGGTTATGAACATAATCCTGCAAAAATATCATTGGATCCTGCAATAAAAGCTGTAGAGGCGGTTGCGGCCGGTGTTTTAGACATTAAATTATCTGAACGAATAGAAGAAGTACGCGGCGATTTGGTCCATCCAGTGCATGAAGTTTTGAGGGTAATAGGGTGGGAAGTGAAATAACTGCTTAAAAGACATGTAAGACATATTCGGAATTATACTTCATAACATGAATTACACCTTCCCTAACCCCTTGAAATACAAGGATTTACTTGGGAAATGTGCTACGTAGCACATTTTAGCCCCTCCGCTTTGTCCTATGGGCTAACTGGCTCTATTCCCGACAAAAACTGCCGGGATAAGAGCCGGTAATTCATTACATTCATAACCGGCTCTAATGTGTGACGTCACACATTTTTACCGGCTTTGTTGGACGTCCAACATTTGACCCTACCATCTTATCTATGTAACCATATCCCCTATGCAGGAGGTTGGGCTGGGGTATGAGAGGTGCTCAGCCGGGGTATGAGAGGTGCTGAGCTGGGGTATGAGAGGTGCTGAGCTGGGGTATGAGAGGTGCTCAGCCGGAGTATGAGAGGTGCTGAGCCAGGGTATGAGAGGTGCTGAGCTATGGTATGAGAGGTGCTGAGCTGTGGTATGCGAGGTGCTCAGCCAGGGTATGAGAGGTGCTGAGCCAGGGTATGTGAGGTGCTCAGCCAGGGTATGCGGGGTGCTGGGCTATGGTATGAGAGGTGCTGAGCCAGGGTATGCGAGGTGCTGAGCTGGGGTATGCGAGGTGCTGAGCTAGGGTATGAGAGGTGCTGGGCCAGGGTATGCGGGGTGCTGGACTAGGGTATGGGAGGTGCTGGGCTAGGGTATGCAGGAGGCCCCTATCCCCCTATGTCATATTTTGCCTGATACAATATTTTATGAAACGCATCATCGGCCGGATTACGCAACGTCTTATTTATTCAGTGTTTATTGACAATGACCGGCCGGGAATGCGGCTGATTTCTCTTGAAATCAGGCGAAAACATGCATAGATAATACTGAATCAAGATTAACCCCCGCTCATATATTTATGCAAAAATATGACATTCCTGACTTGAGTTCCGAGGAAGGCCACCGGCTTTTTCATTACTTCCGTTGGCCCAAGGGCATCAGATGCCCCAGGTGCAACGTCCTGCAAAACAAGATTTACCGTGATAAGAAAACCAATCGCACCAAATACTACTGCGAGAAGTGCCGGTTATGGTTCAATGATTTCGCCGGCACCATCCTGGAAGGCACGCGGCTGTCCCTGAGCCAGTGGTTCAAGGCCGTATATATGTTCCTGAAATCAAACGCCACGGCAGCCGGGGTGGCCAGCGAGCTTAAGGTTAACCGCAATACGGCCCAGGCGCTGCATAAGAAAATAAACCGGGAAAAATTATGGTGCCAACTACTGCTTAACCGGTTTTGCGGCCGGACCAAGAATCGGGCGGTGGTCCAGTTTTCCCTTAAAGAGGTGGCTCATTATCTTGATATGAGCCGGCGCAATCTTTATCGGCTGGTCAAGAAGGGGAGTATCAAGGCCGTCCGGTCTGGTGGCCAATGGCGCGTCTATCCGGAAGAGGTTCAGAAATACCTGGCGGCCAAACTCACGTATTACGGGATATCCGGCAGATGGGCGGTCCGGGAACACCATTTCTTCCGGCCCGAGGTGCTGGATAAATACCGTAAAGACCCGGTTGAGTATTACATAAACGAAGACGTTTATCAGGGCTGGGTGGGTTCCAACAAGGACCATCACTATGTCCAGAAACTATTGGAGATAGCCGGTCGGAAACGATGGCATGCGGTCGGCCGGATGATATATTATAATATCCATTATTTCAGGATGATTACGCCCGAAGGCCGGCCGGCCTTGGCCGTCAGCCACCGGGATTACCAGGAAATGCCGGACGAACAGTATGTGCATTGGTCGGGATTTATAATTTCCGAGGGACGTAAGGGGTAAGTCGCCTACAAATGGTCGGTCTTGCGGATGTAGGTTTCCTTGATGGTCTGGGCACGCTGGATGAGATGCAGGTATTTTTCCAGCGGCGCTTTTCGGTGTTTGAGGGAATCCTGGAAGAGCGAGCGAATCTCGGCCCGCTTGATTACGCCCTGCAGGACGCCATCATAGAGTTTGTCGCCCAGCATATAGCCCAGGGCGTGTGAGTTGCCGATGAATTCATCCGTAGAGAGATAGGATACCTTTTTATAGGTCGGCCATTTATTCGTTTCCGTAAACTCCTTTTCCCGTTTCTTGTGTTCTACTACGAATAATGATATCTGATAGACCTCTTTGAGATGCCGGGTAGTCAGGCGTTTGCCCTTGTTTTGGGCCAGAAAGTCCACGAAATCCAGTTCCTTGTAGCACATCCGCTTGTGATTAATCACCTTGGAGCCAAAGAATCCCATGGCCTCGCGCAGGACGGCGTAGTAGAATTTGTCCTGTGTAGAGCGTTTTGCTTTATGGGTTCCACTTTCTGTGTATTTGTGATGGATGAAGTGGGACGCCTGTTCCGCGGCGTGGTTTAACGAGAGGTTAGTGAGACAAATGGTATCCGCATCCTCGATAAAGTAACTCTCGGTCTTTAACAGGTCGGTTTCAAGGTGCTTGGCCTCTTCAGCCGAGAGGGTTTCTTTCTTGATGTGTTTCAATAATTCCATATCCTGGGCCGTGCAGACGGTGAGCGAGTCGGTCTTGGGCACCTCCATCTCCAGGAATTCGCAGATAGTTCTGATTAGCTGGGCTACTTCGTCAATAAATGAGGTGCCGATATCGCCATCCGACCAGTCCTGATGCGCCGGATGGGTCTGCATCTGGCGCTCTTGGTTATACCAGTGGATGCAGGATTGGAACAGGGTCAGGGGCGTGCTGTTCATCACGCCATAGACATTGTCCTTGATTTTGACCACGTCTATCTTCTGTTCCTCGCCGGCCAGGGCCAGTTGCCAGTAGATGCGTTCGCTGTTCTGGCAGATGATGAGTTTCTTGGGCGGCGGAGTGATAATCTTATCCACCTGCAGGGGCAGGTGGTTCTCGCTGATATGCAGGTCGCCGAACAGGATGATGATAACGGCATTGGGGTTGTCAATATGGGCCTTGGCAATTATTTTGGCGGCGACGGAGTCGCGGCGGTGCAGGGACGAGACCTTCTCGCCTTTGGTTGAGAGCGACGGCTCGGAATTCAGGGCGATGACCTTGAGTTTATGCTCGCGGGCATAGTCCAGGATGACCTTATAATGGCTCCATTCAAAGCCCCAGGTTTTGTCGTAGTCAATCGCCTTTAGGAAGGCGGCCTCATCCGTCTTATTGTCCAGATACTGGTCTAAGATATCCTGGTGTTTGCCCTGAATCATTTCCAGGGCAAGGATAATCGGGCGTTGCGCCACGGCTTTCGGGGCGATTAAGCAGGCCTCCAGCAGGCGAATCAGGGTTTTTTGCGATTGCCTCAGGGTATGATAATCACCCAGATAGACAATATCAGACGCCAAAACCTGTTCGACTAATTCCTGCTTGGTGGCCGTGCGCTCATAACGGCTGGTGAGGTGCTTGTAATCCTCGTAGTATTGGTCAATCTGGGGGTTATGGCGGCAGTAGTCCTGGTAGAGGTCGGTCTTGAGTTTCTTGACCAGCCGTTTCTGGATTTCGATCAGTTCTTGGCGGACGGACATAGGGTATCAGTAGTCAGTAGACAGTATGCAGTAGTCAGTGGGGAAGGGAATGATTATACACTGTCTTCTGTTTATTTCTTTTTATTAAGGTATTCTTCCAGCTTCTTTAGTTCGGCTGGAGAGATAGAGAACGAGTGTTCGGGCTGGGGGAACTGGCGGTTCTTGACCTCGACCTGGTACCGGCCCAGGGCTTCTCCGATAACAGATGCGAGATTGGCGTACTGTTTTACGAACTTGGGCGTAAAGAGCTGGTATAGCCCGAGGATATCGTGGATGATGAGGAGTTGGCCGTCAACCGCATCGCCGGCGCCGATGCCGAAAATCAATACGGATGAGCGTTCGCGGATAATCGCCGAGACCTTGGTCGGCACGCTTTCCAGGAGTATTGCGAATGCGCCGGCTTCTTCCAATGCCTTGGCGTCCTGGACCAGCGCCAGGGCGGTGTCGGCGTCCTTGCCCTGGGCCTTGAAGCCGCCCAGCATAGAACTTGATTGGGGCGTCAGGCCGATGTGCCCGACCACCGGAATACCGGCATTGACAATGGCTTTGACCTTGTCGGCCACGCGGACGCCGCCTTCAAGTTTAATAGCGTCGCAATTGCCTTCCTTCATAAAGCGCCCGGCATTGCGCACGGCTTCTTCCACCGAGACCTGGTAGGACAGGAAGGGCATATCGCCGATAAGAAAGACATTGGGCGCGCCGCGCCGGACGGCCTGGCAGTGTCCAATCATGGTATCCATGGTAATGGGCAGGGTGGAGGAATTGCCGTAGACGACCATGCTGGCCGAGTCGCCCACCAGAATCATCTCAATGCCGGCCTGTTCCACCAGGACGGCGTTGGGATAATCGTAGGTGGTAATCCAGGAGATGGGCTCGCCTTTCTTCTTCAGTTCATAAAGATACGGGATGGAGATTCTTTTTATTTCGGCCATAAGCGCACCTCTGACTTTCTAAATTACCGTATATTGTAAAGGGTCAACCCCGTTAGAAGCAGGTCGCCACGGGCGACCGTATCATCGAATCTTTAACTTAGCGATAATTCTATTGCTGATATAGATATTTATATGAATATGGAACCAAATACTTCTAACGGGGTCAAGATATTTTGAAGGCATTTTAGCCCTGCGGTAGCCAGATAGAGAAGGTCGTGCCTTTGTCTAATTTACTTTCCACCGTGACGTTGCCGCCGTGGTTTTCGATGATTCGCTTGGCAATGGAGAGCCCCAGCCCGATGCCGTCTGATTTGGTGGTGAAGAACGGGTCGAATATCCGGGGGATATTATGCGGCTGGATTCCCTGTCCGCAATCGGTGATTTCTATCATAATACCTTCCTGTGAGGATATAAGCAGGGGGTTGGTGGATTTACGGGCTTTTACGGAGATGTCGCATTTTTCGCTGGCCGATGATTCCAGGGCGTTAATAATGATGTTATAGATGACCTGCTTGACTTGCTCGGCATCGATGTGGCAGATGAGTTTGCCGGCCGGCAAATCTGTTTTGATTCCAATTCCGTTTGGCGGGGCCTGGCGTATCATCAAAACGACCTCATTGATGATTTCCACGACATTAGCCGGCTGGACAACCGGTTTGCGGTCACGGGTAAAGTCAATAAAGTTGCTGACCAGATGGTCCAAACGCTCGGATTCTTTTATAATGGTTTTTATCAGGGTATTCTGGTCTTCGGAGAGCTGGGATTTGAGTTGGTTGGATATTTCCTGGACCCCGCCCCTTACGGAAGTGAGGGGATTACGGATTTCGTGGGCGATACCCAGGCTCATCTCACGCAATGAGTTGAGGAATTCACTCTGCTTCGAGATGTCCTCAAGTTTCTGCTTCAAGGTGATGTCGTTGATGATGACAATAAATCCCTTGAGTTGCATATCATCCGACTTGAGGAGCGAGGTTTTTATCTCCAGCAAACTGCGTTCCTGATTATGAGGTGAAGGTATATTCAGGATAAACGGCAGCTGGGAATCGGTTTTGGGGGAATCCTGGTTTAAGAACGTCTGGCTGAAGGCCAGGAATTTATCCTTTTGCTGCTTGTCCAACCTGGCCGCATCGTCAAGGAATTCTTTTAATAAGGTATCGGTGGGCGGATTTTCCAGCGATGATAGTTTGATGCCGAACATCTGCTGGACCGGCGGATTGGCATACATAACCTTGCCTTGAGGGGAGAGGACCAGGATGCCGCTGGTCATATTCTGGAGGATTCTGGCCTTAAGCAGCCGTTCGTAATTCAGGGCGATGACCAGGCGTCCCACGAAAAAAGCCACGAAGTGGATGATAATCGTGAAGAATAACAGGTATGGGAAGATAAACCTGAAACCCTGGGCGATATTTTTGACATAGTCCGGCGGCAGGAGAGGCAGGTCAAACCGGCCGGTAGCGCTGAATGAATAGATGATGGTAATCAGCGCCAGCAGGATGGCAGAAACACTGGCAAAGAATAGTCCAACCTTGGCTGAGATCAGGATATTTGCCGCCAGAATCAGCGCAAAATATATGGAGACGAAAATGCTGGCCGAGCCGCCGGTGCAATAGGCCAGAGAAGAGGTCAGGATGATGTCAACGCCTATCTGGAGCAGGGCAATGGTTCTTAAATTATCGCGGGCTATTTTGAGCAGGATCAGGTAGATGATATTGCTGAAACAGGCAATGGTTAGTATGATGTAGGCGGCCAGGAAGCGCGGTTGGAGAAAAAGGGTTTCCTTTAGCGGAAACTGGGAGATGATAACGGCCACCAGGGCCAGGATGGCGATGCAGAGCCGCCAGAACAGGACCCATTTCAGGCGTGAGAGCAGGATATTATGAGGTACTTGCATTAGGATGTTCTGCCAGCACTATTTTTTCTTGCCAATTGATTTCTGTATTTCGAAAATAGGCATCATTATGGCGATAACGATGCCGCCGACAATTACGCCCATCATACCAATCATCAGCGGTTCAATCATAGAGGTTAATCCCTCGACGGCAGTTTTGACCTGCTGGTCGTAGAATTCCGATATTTTTTCCAGGAGGGATTCCAGGGCGCCTGATTTCTCGCCGATGCCGATCATCCGGGTAACCATGGGCGGGAATATTTTACTCCGGCTCAGGGGCTCGCTGAGCGTTTCCCCCTTGCGGACATTTTCCTTAGCGGTATTTATGGCATCCTCAAGGAGCCGGTTGCCGGAGGTAGAGGCGACGATTTCCAGGGCGCCTAATATCGGCACACCGCTTTTAATGAGCGTCGAAAATGTGCGGGCAAAACGGGATACGGCTACTTTCTTAAACAGGTCTCCGAAGACCGGCAGCCGCAGGCTGAGCCAGTCGTAATAATATGCGCCTTTATTGGTTTTGATAATGGCCATAAGCCCCACGATAATCCCAATAATTCCCGGGACCCACGCCCAGTAGTAGGATTTCATTATCAAACTGATCAGCATAAGTACTCTCGTAGGCAGGGGCAGGTCTACCCCTAATCCCTTGAATATTTTCTCGAACTGGGGGATGATGAAAACCATCAGACCGACGACAATTAAAAGAATCAATGTAAGAGAGATGACCGGGTAAGTCATGGCTGATTTAATTTCACGTTTGAGTGCCTGGGCGCTTTCCAGATATTCCGCCAACCTGATAAGGATTATGTCCAATTGTCCGCTGGCTTCGCCGGCCTTAATCATGTTGATGTATATTTTCGAGAAAACTCTTGGGTAGGCCGTTATGGATTCCGAGAAATCAGAGCCGCTGCGCACTTTCTCAATAACCTCGCCGAGGACTAATTTTAACCCGGGCTTATCGATTTGTTCCTGCAGAACCTCAAGGCATTCCAGAAGGGGGATACCGGCTGAAATCATTGTGGATAACTGCCTGGTAAAGATAACCAGCTCTTCAGTGGATGCCTTTTTAGCCGGGGTTGATGAGAATAACCCACCGCTTTTTTTACCGGCTTCCTCGATAGTCAGGAGCGTCAGTCCTTTTTTGCGTAATTCGTTAGTGGCTTCAATACGATTGACGGCATTGACAGTGCCCTTGCTTTGTTTGCCGGTGGTTGACCTTGCCGTGTATTTGAATTCTTTCATAATCTCATGGTCTCCTCGATTTCAGGATATTATAGATTAAGTATTCTTTGATACTTCGTCAATGGATGTCAACCCCTGCATTGCTTTAATGATAGCACCGCGCCTGATAGTTGTCAAACCTAATTTGTTAATGGCGTAATCGCGGATTTCCAGCGGGGAAGAATCGTTGATAATCATTCTTTTTATCTCGTCATCCAGCTCCAGGACTTCATAAATAGCCACGCGCCCTTTATAACCTCCGGTGCACCGTGAACAGCCCACCGGCTCAAAGAGGGTGGCTTTGCTTATGTCGTCTTTCTTGAATCCGAGAGTGAGTAATTTTTTCTCATCAATGGTTTTTATCGGTCTCTTGCAATTGGTGCATAATTTTCGTATCAGGCGCTGGTTAGCAACCAGAAGGACTGCGGAGGAAATCATAAAACGGTCAATGCCCATATCAGCCAACCGTGAAACCGTGGAGACGCTGTCATTGGTATGGAGCGTGCTGAAGACCAGGTGGCCGGTGATAGCGGCCTTGACTCCGATATCGGCGGTTTCCAAGTCGCGCATTTCTCCAATCATAATGATATCGGGGTCCTGTCTTAAGATGGAACGGAGCGCCGCGGCAAAGGTCATGCCCTGTTTGGCGTTAACCGGCACCTGAATGATACCGGGGAGCTGATATTCCACCGGGTCTTCCACGGTAATGATGTTATCCTGCGGGTTGAATATCTTCTTGACCGCGCAGTAAAGCGTGGTGGTTTTACCGCAGCCGGTTGGTCCGCTTATCAGGACCATTCCATAAGAAGCGTCAATGGCCTTTTCGAAAGCCTTGAAATCCTTTTCTTCGAACCCTAAATCCTCAATTTTTAGGTTCAATGCCGATGAGTCAAGGACTCTCATCACGACTCTTTCTCCATGGACAGTTGGTATGATGGAGACGCGGATATCAACCCGCCGGTCCCCCTTTTTTATCTGGAACTTTCCATCCTGCGGAAGGCGTCGTTCGGCAATATCGAGGTGTGATATAATTTTAATACGTGAGACTACGGCATTATGGAGTTTCTTTGGCGGCGCAAATGCTTCTTGCAGGATACCGTCATAACGGAAGCGGACGGAGGTTTTCTTTTCATATGGTTCAATATGAATATCCGACGCCCCCTCATCCATTGCCTTGGAGAGCATCATGTTTACCAGCTTGATAACAGGGGATTCGCCGGCTTCATCTGATATTTGCGTTAAATCCAGTTTTTCATCCTTGTCCGCGGTGGATTTGCTTAATTCTAAATCAAGTGTTTCTCCGGACATATCTTCCATTAATTCATCCATTTTGTGTTCTTCGGGGTGATATGCCCGGACAATGGCATCTTTTATCCAGCGTTCCAATGTCAAAACTAATCTCAACTCGCATTTACTCAGGATTCTTAAATCGTCCAGTTTCACGACATCGAAGGGATCTGATACGGCGATGGTGAGAATATTGCCTATCCGGGAGATAGGCAATATATTATATTCGGTCGCTTTTTTCTCGGGAATTACCACCACCACTTTTTCGTCAAATGTGATTCTTTCAGGCACCACCGGCGGTATATTTACATCTGAAGATATGGCGGACAGCAAAGTGCTCTCGTCTATTACTTTTTTATCAATAAGAAGGTCAACAAAGGTCTTTTTCTCCTTATCGGTTAGCGCGATTATCTCTTCGGACTTTTCCTGGGTTATGGCTTTATTCTTTAATAGAATGCGGTTAAATTTCTTGTCGATACTGGATAACATAATGGATTAATTTAGTTATACTTCGGTCATCCTCAGGACTTCTTCAATAGAGGTTTTACCGCGTAATATATTAAGTATGCCGCAACGCCTTAAGCTGATCATGTTTTTTTGTTTCAGGGCATAATCCTTGATATCCATGACCGAGGAGCCTTTGATAATCATCCGGCGCATTTCATCGTCAATTTCCAGGGCTTCCAGGAAGGCAAATCGGCCTTTGTATCCTTTATTACAACGCGGACAGCCAGTGGGGCGATAAATAGAGGATGATTTGCATTCCGATTCCTTGAATCCGATCTCCACCATTTTTTCTATTACCGGTAACTTTTCCATCGGTTTCTTGCAGCTATCGCAGAGTTTTCGGGCCAGGCGCTGGGCGGCTATCAGAATTACCGAGGAGGCCACCAGGAATTTGTCCACGCCCATATCAATTAACCTTGAAATGGATGAGGCGGCATCGTTTGTATGTAAGGTGCTGAGAACCAAGTGCCCGGTCATGGCGGCTTTAATGGCAATGTCAGCGGTTTCGCCATCTCTGATTTCTCCGACCATTATTTTATTCGGGTCTTGGCGCAATATCGAACGCAGGGCTGTAGAGAAAGTAAAACCTCTTTTAGGGTTTATAGGGACTTGTCCGACCCCTTCTAGCTGGTATTCAACCGGATCTTCCACGGTCATTACGTTATCTTCTACGGACATGATTTCCTTAAGAGCCGAATACAATGTGGTGCTTTTACCACTGCCGGTTGGTCCGGTTACCAGAAGCATGCCGTATGGGGTATTGATTGCCCGCCGAAAGGCATCTAATGCTTCAGGCTCAAATCCCAAAACATCCAGGCCCATGGTAATGCTTGAGGAGTCAAGAACACGCATCACGACCTTTTCTCCAAAAATAGTAGGCAGGGTTGAAACGCGGAAATCTATCTGCCGTCCTTCGAACTTAATCTGAAATTTGCCGTCCTGAGGGATTCTTCTTTCGGCGATGTCAAGAGAAGTCATAATTTTCATTCTGGAAATAATCGCATTAAATATCTTCTTGGGGGGCGACATGGCTTCGTGAAGGACGCCGTCTTTGCGGTAACGAATCGAGACCATTTTTTCGTACGGTTCCACATGGATATCGCTGGCTTTTTCCTCCAGCGCCTTGTAGATAATTTTATTGACGAATTTAATAATCGGTGCGTCCTCGCCTGATTTGGTTAGCTCGGCGATGCTCATATCATCGCCGGTATCGATTTTCGTTATTTCGACATCATCCGTTAAGCTCTCATCCAATAATTTTTCCATTTCCTTTTCGCCGGGGTTATAGACAAGCTCTAATTTCTGCTTTATTTTTGCCGGCGTTGAAATGACCATCCGGATGTCGCAGTTGAAGAGCATTTTGGCTTCGTCGAGTTTTACAATATCATAGGGGTTAGAAAGAATAACCGTTATGAGGTTGTTAAGCTTATCTATAGGTATCATGCTGTATGATTCCAGCCGCTCTCTGTCGAATGACAGGACTAAATCCTCATCCGGCTGAATTTTATCTATATCGATAGGGGGAATATTAGTATCCAGGGCGACGAGAGCCAATAGGGTTGCCTCGGGTATGACATTGTTCTTGAGAATAGTATCCACATAAGACAGGTCGCTGTTGAGTGACTGGCTGATAATTTCCTGGTTTTTATCAGCGGTTATGATATTTTGCTTGAGAAGCAGGCTGCTTATTTTTTTATCTAAACTCGTTTTCATCTTGAGTAATTACGGTTTCTTTTTATCGCCGCTCTGCATTGATTGCATTATCTGTTTAATCTGAGAGCTGGTGCTGACGAACGCGAATATCTGGCAAGAAGTCTTCTTTTCTATCTCCTCAAATATTTTCTCGCCGAGGGGCGATGAGATCGCTATGATGATGATATTGCCGATTTTATCGAGGATGATGAACTGCTTCATAAAATCGACCGGCATAAGGTTAAACGCTTCTTTAGTGATGTTGTAACGGGTGGCGTCTATATAGGGTAAATTGAACTGGGTTGACATGGCGGCGGCGATATCCAGTTCGGTGACATAACCGAGTTTAATTAAATTCTCGCCCAATAACCCGCCGGTCTTTTGCTGCTCGCTGAGTCCTTCCTGGACTTGTTCATTGGTGATTAATCCCTCATTAATGAGGATTTCCCCTAATTTTCTTTTAGTTATTTTTGTGATATTTGGCATATAAGTATTTTATTGGTTTTTTTATATTAATTCAATTGCCAGAGCAACAGCGTTGCCGCCTCCGAGGCATAGCGTTGCCAATCCTTTTTTTAGATGGCGTTGTTTTAGGGCGTAAATAAGGGTTGTTAAGATTCGGGCGCCACTGCACCCAATTGGGTGTCCCAGGGCAACGGCGCCTCCGTGGATATTGACTATTTCCGGATTAGCCTTTAACTCGTTGGTTACCGCCACAGCCGCGGCCGAGAATGCCTCGTTGATTTCTATCAAGTCAAAGTCGGTTATTTTCATCTTTGTTTTTTGCAGCAGGTTCTTTACCGCCTCGACCGGCGCCATCATTACCCATTCCGGCGAGAGACCTCCCGCGGCATAATCTATTATGCGCGCCATTGGTTTTAAGCCCATCTTTTCCTGTTTCTCGGATGACATTATCAGCAGGGCGCTGGCGCCATCGCTTATCTGAGATGCATTACCCGCTGTAACCGTTCCGTTTTCCTTGAACGCAGGTTTTAACTGTCCCAGTTTTTCTGCCGTGGTATCTTCGCGCATGCCCTCGTCTTTATCTAATGTGATAGGTTCCTTGCCTTTTGGGGCGGGTATTTTAACGGACATGATTTCATCCTTAAAACTGCCTTCTTTTGCTGCTTTAACCGCTTTTTGGTGGCTTTGGGCGGCAAAGAAGTCCTGCATTTCACGGGAAACTTTATATTTATCCGAGACCAATTCAGCCGTAATGGCCATATGGAAATTATTATAGATATCCCATAAGCCGTCCAAAACCATGGCATCCACAAGTTCCGCGTGCCCCAATCGTTGCCCGAATCGCGCAGACGGTAAAACATACGGGGCATTGGTCATGCTTTCCATTCCGCCGGCAATGATTGACTGTGATTCTCCAGCCTTGATTGAATTAGCTGCCAGCATAACTGCTTTTAAGCCTGAGCCGCAGACCTTATTTATTGTCAGGGCGGGGACTCGATCCGGGACGCCGCCATAATGCGAGGCTTGGCGGGCCGGGTTCTGTCCCAATCCGGCAGCTACGACATTGCCCATTATTACTTCATCAACAATATCCGGCGAGACACCGGCTCGTTTAATTGATTCCGCTACTACCAGGCTGCCTAATTTTGGTGCCGAGAATGTACTCAATGAACCGTTAAATCTCCCAATGGGCGTGCGAACCGCACTTATAATCATAGCCGAATTCATAACTCGCCCTTTCTATGTTTCAAAGCGCAATAAATTCCTTGACTCCTCTTACGGATAAATTATAATTTAATCATCACTGATATGGATTTCCCCAGACTTCAATGATATTAAGGCTAGCCTAGCTCAATGGCAGAGCATCCCGTTCGTAACGGGAAGGTTATGGGTTCGACTCCCATGGCTAGCTTTACCTATCACACAGAAGCAACCGCCTGGTTTATTTCTTAATGGTCAGTTTGCCTTTTACGCCTATTTTCTGGAAATCCAACAGGCATTTGGTCGCTTCTTCTTTAGTTACATCTTTGAGAATAGGCACCAACAGGCGGGTTGTCAGTATCTGTGCCTGTTTCACGGGGATGCCTTTCATTTTTGCTATCAGTTCAGCCGTGGCCACTTTTTTCTCCGGGGGTATTGAAGTCAGGAATACGCTGCAGGTGCATAATTCCTCGGGAATGGGTGCCGTGCCAGGTTCTTCAACGGCAACTGGGGCCTCTACAATTTGTCCGTTTTCTTCTGAGCCGTTTTGGGTGGCCGTAGCCGGGGCTTCTTTGTTGCCATCAAGAATATCTATGGGTTCCAGGACATCGGCGTTATTCTGTGATTGGTCTTCTACCGGGGCTAATTCCACAACCTCATCGCTGTCTGAACCTGACTTGGTATCTGTCAGCGGCGGTAATTCCACCACGTCGCTTTCGTTCATATCCGGTGTTGGTTCCTTTGGTTTCACTCTGGTTGATGTAGTAGTTGATGTCTGTTTTAGCGGAGTTTCTTCTTTAACCTGGAGGTAACGAGCCAGGGGGTTGCCAATTCTTTTGAAGACAAATGTCTCGGCGCAATTAGGGCAGACAAAGGCATTACCGCGCCATTGGAAATCCACATATTTAATCAGTTCGCCTGTTGGGGCTACGGCGTAATTCGGCATCTTACTGGGCCAGACCACGCGCGGGATAGTCGGTGACAGGCGGGTGGAAATCATAAATTCTATTCCCGCCTTGGAAAGATTCACCAGGCGGTCTTTTAGTATTTTGAGAGTGTCTTTATTCAGGCCGGTCAGTAACACTATCGGCGCGCTTCTTAATATCTGCTCGGCCGGCTCTATTTCTAATGAGAATGAGTCTGCAAACTGCTCAATCACGGAAGGAAGGTTATGTTCAGCTACCCGCATAATTATTAAGTTATGGCCGGCTATTATTTGGCTTGATTCTGGATTCATAAATTACCTCCTATATCTAAATCCAACCATTTTCCGAATACCAGTTTGCTGTTTCTTTCAGCCCTTTTTCGATGGGCGTTGAAGCCCCAAAACCAATGCCTATTCTAATCTTTTCAGTCAGACAAGTCCAGTAATTCTGACTTAATTCCAACACTTTTTGGCTGTTTATCATGGACGGTTCACGGCCTAAGATATAGCAGAATCCTTCGTATATTTCCGCCGCCGTTTTGATAAAGCCGTCTGATAGTTTAACGCTGACGGCATTTTTGTTGACGATGTTACTGATGATTTTAATAACCTCATTGATAGAGTAATACTCTTTGTTAGCCACAAAGTATGTTTGGCCGATAGCGCGATGATCTTCTGCAGCAAGAATAGTGGCGTCAATCAGGTCATGGACATATATCAGACTGATATGTTTTTTATGGTTGAATTGCGGCTTGATGCCGCGGGCAGCCGCCTGGAAGAAAAATAATAAACCGCTGTCACGGGGGCCGTAAACCGGAGGCGGCCTGAGTATTGTTATGGGTAATAATGCATCATAGCTCTTTACGGCAATTTCGCCCTTGAGCTTGCTTTGGCCGTAATAGGAAATCGGCCGGCAGGGGGCATCTTCGGTTATTCCGTTAATGGTATCAGACGGCCCGGCTGCGGCCAAACTGCTTAAATGCAGGAAACGTTTCAGGTTTTTGTTATTTGCCTTGGCCATGGCTTCTATGAGATATTTGGCGGCTAGGAAATTGGCCTGGTCATAATCTTCAGCCCGATACGCCTTTATCAGCCCGGCCAGATGATAGACATAATCAGCATCTTTCAGGATATATGTTAAGGTGTTATAAGAAGCGGGGTTTGAGATGTCCAGATTAACAAACTTGAGGTTATCGGAGTGGGGGAGCGACTTAAGGTGCTGCAGGTTGCTGGTGTTTCTGCAGACGCAGTGTACCTCGTATTTTTTCTGTAACAACCGTTCAACGAGGTGCCCGCCGACAAAACCCGTTCCGCCGGTAACCAGAACTTTCATAGGCCAGAGATAATAGTAAATTTATCCGGTTAAGGCAATAAAAATGGTTGCTACCGCTGCTGCAGGCGATTTCTGAGGGATGGCGGGAATAAGACGATATCGCCGGCTTTAACCTGATTGTCCTTGAACCAGCCGCGATTGGTTTCTAATGCATATTGCGCCGGAGCGCTTGAAGTAATGCTTTCTAAGCTGAATGGTTTCATATCCTGGATTTCCAATATTGAGCCGTCCGGTTTGATAAAGGCAATGGAAAGCGGTATTGAGGTGTCTTTCATCCAGAAATTCAGTATCTTTCCCTCCGGGTAGGCAAAAAGCATTCCGTGGCCGGGCGCTAATGAAGTCCTGTATTGAAGTCCCTTGGCGCGCGTCTGTTCAGTGTCTGCCAGCTCTATCACGATTGATTTCCCGTTGATGGTTAGTTTATAGGTTGTCGGTGTATCCGACTGGCATCTCAACAGGAATATGATGCCTAGTAAAATGAATAATAAGCGTTTTATCGGCATGGCCTGATTTTAGATATGTTTTTATTCCGGTTTCGGTTTATCCTCTTTTAGGATACCGTCTTTCTTCTTTTCCTCTAATACTTTCTCTGCCGCCTTGGTTTCTTTCAGCAGTTCGGAGAATTCTTTCATTATATTGGGCTTGATGAATATGCACAGATGGTATTTACGGACGGAATCAGTGTCCTTCCTGAATAGATAGCCCAGGAGAGGTATATCTCCCAGCAGGGGGACCTTGGAGGTGGTCTTGGAGGTTACTTCGCGGGTCAGCCCGCCGATGACCACCGTATCCTTATCCGGCACGGTAACCGTGGTCTTGGCGGTCCTGGTGGTTTTGGGTGTTTTTTGGTCCGGTTCTCCCAAAAACTGTTCGGATTTCTGTTCAATCGCCAGTCGGACATAGTTATCCTCGCTGATAACCGGCGTGATTTTTAGGCTCATTTCTGCTGAGACATATCCAGTCCAGGAAGTTTGCGCCGGTTGCCCGACACCGCCGGGATAAGTCGTGGCAAAAGAGGGCGCCTGGTCTGACATAACAATTGATGCCTCGGTATTATCGTTGGCTAATATAACCGGGGCGGCCTTGAGGTTTATGCCGCTGTCTTTTTGAGCCGCCTGCAGTAAAAACGGGATATTATATCTGGTATCTTTCCAGGCGCCGATGGTTAAACTGCCCACGCCTTTTTCAGTTGCATTGGGAATAACAGGAATCTTGCCGCCGGTGGCGTCAAATGTAGAAATCCCGGTGCTGGTTCCGCCAAACCCGCCCAGGGCGCTGGTTGGCTCTTTGACCGATGCCAATTCTATGCCTAACTGGACCATCTTCTCGTCAGTCAGTTCCGCGATGATAACCTCCAGCAATACCTGCATCTTTCTGACGTCTATCTTTTTTATAAGTTCCAGCATCTCCTCATACATCGCCTTGGGCGCGCTGATAATCAAAGAATTGGAGTTTTTGTCTGCCTGGATGCTCACGGTTTTTTCCGATGGCTTGATCGCGGTGCCTAAAGTGTTTAACGGCTGTTTGAATACCGCATCCAATATCCTCTGGACATCTTCGGCATTGGTGTTGGTTAATTTATATATATAATAATCATTATCCTTCTTGGGCGCTTCGGCGTCAAAGACGTCGATAATCTTGAGGATATCCTTCATGTCTCTTTCCTGCGCCAATATTATGAGAGAATTGGTGCGTTCATCATGGAAGATACGCGGGGCGCCGCGCGCTTTGGTGCTGAATCGCAGCTGGATATAACTGTCTAAATTAGCCTTTACGGGCATTACCGACACGTTCTTTAACTGCCTGGTCTCGAAAATAATACCTTCCTGGTCCAGCAGCTTGATGATTTCCCAGTGTCTTTTGATATTTGAGGCATAATCGGTAATTATAACAGTATTATTTTCCGGTATAATAAGATATGAGGCCTCCATACCCTTGCCTCTGAGCGGCGCCAGTTGTTGTGAAACGGTGCCGGCGTCAATATATTTGAGTTGGATGACCTGCGTAATTATCCGGTCATCGCTGGGCAGGTTTTCTATGTCTGAATTGGAGTTAATCGTTGCCGGATGTTCCCTGGCATCGGCAATCTTTACCAACTTCCAGGCCGGTTCGGTTCTGAGCAGGGTATAACCCTTCATTCGCAGGGTGGTGTCCAGGATGGAATTAACCACGCTGTCATATTTGTCCTCCGGAACCTTGAATGATAGGGGAATGGTATTAAATGTTTGATTCTTGATTTGGTCAATGTCACCCAGGACTATTTTATTTTCTCTTTGTGCAACATATTGCAGAAAGGTGGTTATCTGGACGCCGCCGATGGTAACGGTGTTCATCTTGGGCGGTTGTGCTGTTTTATCCGCCCCTGATGCGCCTGAGCCGCCTGTAGCGCCGCCCTGGGGGGCATCCTGGGCCAGCCCGCACAGCGAGAATAAGGCGGATAACGCCATGATACCGATTAACACCGACCATGCCTGCCGGCTGGCAGGTAATTTGTTTGACATAAAGGTGTCTCCTATAATTAGCATTAACCGTTAAAAAGTTACCTCATTTATATTGAACCCCTTATTTGTGTATACTATTATACCCCCAAGACAGGGTAATGTCAAGAGCTTTTATAAATATCGGCAGATTATGAACAATACTCAATTGGTAAAGAATATCCTCAAAGGCCATAAGGTGGCTGTCTCCCGGGCCATCTCGCTGGTGGAGAACGAGCACAAGGAAGCGGACAAACTGCTGTCTCAGCTCTATTGTTATGTGGGTAAGGCCAAGCGTATCGGTATCACCGGCCCGCCCGGCATCGGTAAGAGCACTTTAGTTAACGAATTGGTCATTGCTATGCGCAAACAGAACAAAAAGGTCGGCGTCATTGCCATAGACCCGAGCAGTATCTTTTCCGGCGGGGCTATTTTGGGCGACCGAATCCGGATGCAGCAGATTGGCGTGGACGAGAATGTCTTTATCCGGAGCATGGCTACCCGGGGCGTGCACGGAGGCCTGAACCGGACCGCCTCAGAAGTGGCGGATATCCTGGATGCCGCGGGTAAGGACTATATCATCTTTGAGACCGTGGGCGTGGGCCAGTCCGAGGTGGAGATATTCCGCACGGCTGATGTCACGGTCGTGGTGCTCTCGCCGGAATCAGGCGACTCCATCCAGGCAATGAAATCAGGACTGATGGAGATAGCTGATATCATTGCCGTCAATAAATCCGACCTGCCCGGGGCTGATGCCTTTGTCGGTAACCTGCGCAATACTCTTGAAATTAGTCGCTCAGGGCGTGGTAACAATAAACACATCGCTATTATTAAAACGCAGGCCAACCAGGGCATTGGCATTACCGAACTCTTAGACACCATCACCGGTTATCTGGGGCAGATAGCCCAGAGCGGGCAACTGGCCATAAAGCGTCAGGAACTCCTCAAGGAGCGCATCAAATCGCTCATCCTCTGCAAGATAGAAAACACCATCACCACCCACCCGCAAATCACCAGGCAGATAGAGGAGTATCTGAAGGAATGTAATACCAAGCCAAAGATAACACCGTATGAACTCGTCGACAAGGTTATAAAAAGAGTTGTAAAGTGATAAACGCTGATTATATCTTGTGCAACGATAGTAAATACGACGAGACCGCGGAGCGAACCCGAAGGGACCGGGAAGAACGAACCGGCAACGAATGCGAAGCAAATTGGTGGATAAGGTAATTAGAGCCAGTTAGGAGCACAGCGACTTATCCCTCTGACGGGATCCCGTTGAGGGACTGGCTCTTATCCTGTTAAGGATAAGGAAAGTGGTTAAGAAATAGCCACAGATTAACACTGATAATTAGGAGGTATTACCGATGAAAACATATCGTTGCCCAACTTGCAAGAAACCTCTCACGAAAAATGAATTTGAGAGAGCTCTTGGTATACTTGACAAACGTGAGAAGTACTACAAAAACAAAGAAGCATCCTCACAAAAGAAGGTCCAAGACCTAAAAAATATGTGGAAAAAAGACAAACAGGCACAATCAAAGAAAATTAAAGACGCAGGGAAGTCAGGTGAGCGTAAAGGAATACGGAAAGCGGGACGCATGGTGACCGGTTTAAAAACAGAAAATGAAAAACTACACAAACGAATTAGCCAACTTGAAAAAGGTAAAACACCTCAAACTGAAGGTTTAGAATTTGAGGAGAAACTTGCCGCTCGTTTAAGAAGAGAATTCCGCGAAGATGACATTCAGCACAAAGGTAAAGGTGGAGATGTTCTTCACATTGTAAAGTTCAACCAAGAACCTGTTGGTGTTATCATCTACGAGTGTAAGAGGGAGTCAAAAATAAAGCCTCAACATATTCGTCAAACATATCTTGCAAAACAGTCTCGTGAAGCGGAATTTGCCGTCTTAGTAACAACTGGTCAAAAGAAAGGTTTTAGTGGGCTCTCACAAATGGACGGAGTTTTGGTAGTTTCTCCTCTTGGCACCGTTCCTCTTGCTTCTCTGCTCCGGGGTTATCTTAAAGAAATGAATAAAGCAAAAATCCCTAAAGATAAGCGGACAATAATTGCACAGCAACTTATGAAATACATAACAAGCCCACAGTTCAAGAATCCTATTGATGAAGTGGTGCAACTTTCTTCTGAACTTCAAGGCATGGTTATAGAGGAATATAAGGATCATTGTCGTACGTGGAACAAACGATTGAATAATTATAAAACGATTGAATGGGATAGTTCACAGATTCGGAAGAATTTACAACTTGTTCAACACGGCAAGAAACCAGAAGTAAGTATTCATCCGAAAGCTACCTTGTTACAATTGCCTGCTCCTTTATGATGATGGAATTCTGGGGGCGGTGAATGGTTCACTGACGTCTCCGAAAGGTTCGTACAGGGCGGGGAATGATTCACTGATGTCTCCAAACGGTTCGCTCAGGGCGGGGAATCATTCACTGATGTCTCCAAGCGGTTCGTAGAGGGCGGGGAATGGTTCACTGATGTCTCCGAACGGTTCGTAGAGGGCGGGGAATGGTTCACTGATGTCTCCGAACGGTTCGTAGAGGGCGGGGAATGGTTCACTGAAGGGGCTGAATGGCTCGTTTATATGAGCGAATAAGTCATCTAACTGTATAATATTTAATGGGTTGTAGCTAATTCCCCATTGTTAAAGGGGGATAAAGGGGGTTATTACAACCCCCCGGCCCCCTTTGTTAAGGGGGAGTTCTGGAAAAGAGGTGTAAAATGCCAAAAAAGGACTATATACCGTATTCGGATGCGGAGTTTGACGAGTGGTTCCGCAATTTTGCGGCTAATATTGGGCCGATTGCAACACGGCTCGAAATGCCACCGGCTTTGATTACCGCGGTACTTGATGCCTATGCCAACTGGAAGCCGGGCTATGTGGCGCAACAGACGGCAAAGAATGCTCACCAAGCCGCCACGGCAATCAAGGATGAATTACGCGACACGGGCAAAGAAGCGGTCAGGCCTTTGGTCGGGATAATGCAGGCGAATCGGGACCTGACCGACGGAGAACGGGCCACACTGCGTATTACAGTGCCGGACCGGAAGCTGACCCAGGCCTCTCCGGACTATGTGGCGGCTTTAGACCCGCCTCTGTTACTACTGGACTGGTCCGGGCGCGGATTGGTAGTCGTTCATTTCGGCGTCAATCCGTCCAATGAAAAGAATAACGGCAAGCCGCTGGGGCTTTTCGGCGCGCAAATCTGGTGCCGGCAGGATGGCAAGGACTGGGAGTATGTGGCGGTTGATACCAACAGCCCCTATACGCACAATTTTTCTATCACCGAACCGGTCAAGGTGGAATACCGGGCTCAGTGGATAGATAAACAGATGCGCCCAGGTGGTTTTAGCCAGACGGCTAAGTGCGTGGTAACGCCCTGAGCCAGCCGAAGGGTAACACCTTAAAGAGAACACGAACAATTCGTGCTATTCGTTACATTCGCTTCGCGGTCTCTTCGAGTTCGTGTGATTCGTGTTTATCTTTTTCTTGACCTTTTTCAAGGTGTTTATTATACTTTCTGTCTATGCCACAAGCTACAACAACAAGCAAGCCGACTCATACGGATGCTGAGTCCAAACCGGAAAAGGTCCTATACAAGCCCGAAGACTTGCAGGGTTTCTCTTATGAGAAAGACCTGAATAATCCGGGTGAATTCCCGTTTACCCGGGGTGTGCATCCGGATATGTATTCAGGCCAGCTCTGGACCATGCGCCAGTTCTCCGGTTTCGGTACTGCCAAGGATACCAACCAGCGTTATAAATTCCTGCTCTCGCGCGGCCAGACCGGGCTGTCGGTCGCCTTTGACCTGCCGACCATAATGGGTTATGATTCAGACCATGCCCGGGCCAAGGGCGAGGTGGGCAAGTGCGGCGTGGCTATCTGCTCCCTGGAGAATATGGAGACGTTGTTCAGCGGGATTCCGCTTGATAAGGTCTCGACCTCAATGACCATCAATGCCCCGGCGTCAATCCTGCTGGCATTCTATGTGGCGGCCGGCGAAAAGCAGGGAGTGTCATCGGATAAACTGCGCGGCACCATCCAGAACGATATCTTAAAGGAATACATCGCCCAAAAATCCTGGATATTCCCGCCCAAGCCGTCTATGCGCATAATCACGGATATCATGGCATTTTGCGCCGAACACGTGCCTCAGTGGAATACGATTTCCATTTCCGGCTATCATATCCGCGAGGCCGGCTCAACGGCCGTGCAGGAATTGGCATTTACATTAGCCGATGGTTTCGGCTATGTCGAGACCGGGATAGCGGCCGGGCTGGATGTGGATACCTTTGCGCCCCGGCTGTCTTATTTCTTTAACGCGCACCTGGATTTCTTTGAGGAGATTGCCAAATACCGGGCTGCCCGGAGAATCTGGGCCCGGCATATGAAGGATAAATATCATGCCAAGGACCGGCGTTCCTGGTTGCTACGCTTCCATACCCAGACCGCCGGATGTTCTTTGACGGCCCAGCAACCTGAGAATAATATCGTCCGGACTGCCTATCAGGGCTTAAGCGCGGTCCTGGGCGGCACCCAAAGCCTGCATACCAATTCCATGGATGAGACCCTGGCATTGCCGACTGAACACGCGGTGACTATCGCCTTGCGCACCCAGCAGTTAATCGCCTATGAAAGCGGAGTGACCAAGACCGCTGACCCATTGGGCGGTTCGTATTATGTAGAGGCGCTGACCAATAAGTTGGAGGCCGAGGCCGAAGCGTACTTTAAAAAGATAGAGGAATTGGGCGGGGTGGTTAAGGCAATTGAGCAGGGCTTCTTCCAGCGCGAGATTGCCAAGTCCGCTTACGATTACCAGAAGGATATAGAGTCCAAGAAGCGGATTGTGGTGGGGATTAATGAATTCGTGGATGATAAGGAGCCGGATATTGATTTGCTCAAGATTCCGGCCTCGGTGGAGAAGAATCAATGCGCCCAGTTGAAGGCATTGCGCAAACGGCGCGATAACCTCAAGGTCAAGCAGACACTGGAAGAAGTCCGCCAGCGCGCCAAGGACGGCCGTAACCTGATGCCGGCTATTATAGATGCCGTGAAATGTTATGCCACCGAAGGTGAGATTATCCAGACCTTGAGAGCCGAATTCGGGGAATACCGGGAACCGCCAATTTACTGGTGAGCCCCGTTAGAAGCGTTCCCGAAGGTTGGTTAGAATATAGTATTAGTTTAGATACATCACTATTGTTCGCTTCTAACGGGGTAAGTACCCAAAAAGTTGACATTATCCACAAAATATTATAAGTAAGGGATTCTGTATATGAGCCGAAAAATCAGAGTATTGGTGGCCAAGCCGGGCCTGGACGGCCACGACCGCGGCGCCAAGGTGGTGGCCTGCGCCCTGCGTGATGCCGGGATGGAGGTCATTTATACAGGTCTGCACCAGACCCCGGAGATGGTGGTCCAGTCGGCCGTGGAAGAGGATGCGGATATCGTGGCCATGTCCATCCTGTCCGGCGCGCATATGACCCTGTTCCCGGAGGTCTTAAAACTGATGAAGAAACAGGGCTTGAAGAATGTTCTGTTATCCGGCGGCGGAATCATATCGGATGAGGATATAAAGAAACTCAGTAAGCTGGGCGTGGGAAAACTCTTTACCCCGGGCGCGCCTTTAGCTGATATTGTAGATTACTGCACTAAAGAAGGTGCTAAGATTATAGCCAAAAAGGAGAAATAGAAATGAAGACCGCGACAAAAGATATTGATACTGATATTCTGCTGGAGAAAGAAAATGTTGATTTGGATGAGCTGATGGGCATGCGCAAGGCCATGTTGCTCTCGATGAAGACCAGAGGGCAGTTGGAAAAGACCTTCTCCCGGGCTGACGAGGCCAAGAAGGAATTATCATCCCAGGCCAAGGCCATTGCCCGCAAGGGCGTCATCTGCTGGATGCTGGACAAGACCGAGGAAGCTATTAAATACCTGGAAGAGGGCTCGTCCACTGATGAGGCGACCTATATCCTGGGGCTGTGTTATATGGAAACCGGCCGGAACGAGAAGGCCCATAAATTACTGGCCGCGTCTTATAAGACATATTCTGATTCGCCCGAAGTGTTTGCTTCTTACCTTGATTCCCTGATAAAGACCGGGCAGATTGACGAGGTGTTGCAGATAATCCAGAAGGTTAAGGGGAAATTTGCCAAGTCGCCGATGCTGTCGTATTATCACGGCCTGTGCTTGGAACAGCAGGGCGATTATGACAAGGCCGAGGAAGAATACGAGAACGCCCTGGATATTGATTCTGAATACGCGCCGGCTATTTTCCGCCTGGCCTACCGGTATGACCTGAGCGGCAAGGACGAGGACGCATTGGAACTCTACGAGAAGTTACTTCACATCAAGCCGACCCATATCAATGCCCTGATAAACCTGGGCATATTTTATGAGGATAATGATGAACCCCAGAAGGCATTGGAATGCTATGAGGCGGTGTTAAATATCCATCCCAATCATTCCCGGGCAAATCTTTATAAAGAGGACGCCCGTTCGTCTCTGGTGATGTATTATGACGACAATCTCAAACGCAAGGAACAGGAACTAAAACGGCTGCTGAGCCAGCCGCTTTCCGAATTCCAGCTGCCGACCCGGGCCAGGAACGGGTTGGATGAATTGAATATTAAAACTATCGGCGAACTGGTCAGGAAAACAGAAGATGAATTACTTTCCCACGAGAATTTCGGCGCCAAGTCATTAGTTGATATCAAGGATTTATTAGCCCGGCGGGGATTAATGCTTTCTGCGGAAAACCGGCCGATTACCCTGGAATCACTGCTCAAGTCCTATATCTCCGCCGAAACGCCCAAGCAGGTCGACGTGGTTAATAAGCCCATTTTTGAGATTGATTGGTCCGCGCGCGTTAAGGCATCGTTAACCAGGCTGAAGGTTTACACCTTCGGTGATTTGGCCAATAAGAGCGAGAAGGATTTTATGGATTTGCCCAATTTCGGCCAGACCTCCCTGGATGAGATAAGGCGCCGGCTGGAGCAATTTGGATTATCCCTGAAATCTTCAGAATAGATAGATTAAAAATTGGAATACTTCTATTTTACCGTCATTTTCCTCTTCGGGATTATCATTGGCAGTTTCCTTAATGTCTGTATCTTTCGTCTGCCCCGGGAGGGCATGTCCATCCTGAAGCCCGGCTCATTCTGTCCGGCTTGCAAGATCCCGATCAGGTGGTATCAGAATGTTCCTTTATTCTCTTTTATTATTCTGGGCGGGAAATGCGCCCAGTGCTCGGCTCGGATTCCCTTGCGTTATCCGCTGGTTGAATTCCTTACCGGGGCGCTCTTTGTCCTGTCCGCCTACTGGTACCTGGCGCCTTTTGATAGCCCGGCGGACGGCGAACGGATAGTCCGTTTTGCGGTCACAATTTATCTGGCAAGTATCCTGGTCGTGGCGACATTTATTGATATAGATTTTCGTATCATACCTGACGAATTGACCGTCTCGGGTATCATCCTGGCATTATTAGTCAGCGCGCTGTTCCCCTTGCTCCATAAGCCGGTCTTTCAGGCGCTGCCTTCTTTTGCCAATGGATTGTTCAGTTCGTTAGCCGGAATCATTGTCGGAGGCGGAGTGGTTTATTTAGTCGGTGTCTTCGGCAAACTGGTTTTCCGCAAGGATGCGATGGGATTCGGCGATGTCAAACTGATGGCCTTCTTAGGCGGGTTCCTGGGCTGGGAGTCCACGCTCTATATCTTCATCGTGGCTTGTTTCATCGGTTCCATCATCGGCATCACCCTGTATTTTATCACCAAAGACCATTATATCGCCTTTGGCCCGTATATTGCCCTGGCGGCGCTGGTGGTGATGTTCTTCAAGCCGCAGATAACCGATATCGCTTTCCACCGGTACCCGGAGTTTATTCGGGGGATCTTCCTTACTTAGAATATTTGTTTTATTTTATTGACATAGAATAAGATATAAAATATCGTCAGTTACAATATGACAAACAAGTTCCAAAAATACTATGCGTCATTAACCCCCGAAGAGCGGATGTTGCTGACTTTAAGGGATGAACTCTATGGCGGGCAGTGGGAACGGATGACCAAAGACCTAAATGACCGCCTCAAAGGGCGGCCTTATATCTTCAAATTAGTCGAGCGCATCAAAGACGACCTACAGCGCGTTGAGAAACTCCAGGAGTACGAGAAGAAGCATGGTATCAACCTGGCTGACTTTGTCAATGCAGAACCAGAAAAGCAATAAGAGTTATATTATGAAATCCAAGTCTGTATTACCGATGCTGATAGCGGCGATGGTTATTGCCGGCCTGACCTCCTGCGGCTTATTTGAAAAGAAGTCCAAGCAGACGCCTTCGGGAGACAGTGTTGGAGCCGAATTGCGCAGCAGTGACATAAAACAGATGGAATATTACCGGGGCTATATAGCCAAGAATCTGCCTTTCAAGCAAATACGCTGGGAAGCGGTCTTCAGCGGCGAGAAGGTGCGCCAGATGTCCAGATACGGCGATTCGTTCTACGTTGAAACCAATGCCCATCGTTTTTATAGTCTGAACAGCAAAACCGGTTTCCGGCAATGGCAACTGCAGCTGCCCGGGCCCATAGATTACTTCATCTCCACGGTCGGCGATTTGCCCAAGAAAGAAGCCGAATTAAGAAAGAGTCTTGTAACGGTGGAAAAAGAAATATCAAGCGAGAGCAAGAGCAAAGACCGGGACGAGGACAAAATCAAGTCGCTCAAAAGGCAGCTCCAGGCCCTTCAGCAGGAGTTTATCTCGCTGCGACTGAGGGATGTGCTTTACTTGACCTGCAAAGGCAGCTTATATTGCATAGATCGCTCGGTCGGAACTATTCTCTGGCAGGCACAGCTGGAGTTTGTTCCGGGTACCGCTCCCTGCGCCACGATTGCATCGGTTTTTATCGGCTCGTTGGATGTGCACCGCGTCTATCAGGTTGATACCACTTTAAGATACGAAAAGGACTGGTTCAAGATAGCTGAGCCGGTTAACACCACGCCTCTTTACGAAAACCTCATTCTCTATTTCGGCTCGCAGGACGGCAAGGTTTATGCCTATGATACCGTGGAACACAAGTTATTATGGTCTTATCAGACCGAGAAAAGTATTGTGGCGGATATGATTCTGGACGGGGATATCCTTTATGTTCCTTCTGCTGATTTTGCGATATACGGGATTGACCGTTATGCCGGCATCCTGCTCTGGAAGTTTGAGACCGGCTCGGCTGTTACCACGCCCATGAGAGTGGATAAGATGGTTACCAAAACGGTAATACCGGTCAAGGCGCCGGCGGCTGAAGCGGGAAGCGAAGGAGCCGAAAATCCGGCCGAGAGCGCCCCGGTCAAGATGCAGGATACTATTTCCCGGACCCTGTATGCCTACAGCGACAATAACGGCCTTTATGCACTGGATTTGATAACCACCTCCGTTATCATCAAGGACGAAGACCCGTCAAGACCTGACCGGGAAAAGATAATGCGCCGGGCAAACCCCAGATGGAAATTTGAGGATGGCCGGGATTTCCTAATCAGGGGGCAAAAACGCATTTACGTCACGGGTCTTGATAATCGGACGCTTTATGCGCTCGGCACAGGTGAGCGTTTGGATGTAAAAGAAAAATACGACCTGTCTTATTTCCCGGCCCGCTTCGGAGATTTGACTGAAGGCATACTTTATCTGGCCACTCCGGATGGATACCTCTTCTCGGTCAAGGAACCGTAATTTTCTACCCTCTGAAGAAGATAAATGTCACCAGGATGAATATCGGAATAAGAATCAGTATCGAATAAGCCATATATCCGAAGAAGGACGGCATTTTAATCTTCGATTCCTCGGCAATCGCCTTGACCATGAAATTAGGGCCGTTGCCGATATAGGTATTTGCGCCCATAAAAACCGCGCCGCAGGAAATGGCGGTTAAGAGGAATACCCCCTGTCCGCCAACAGCCAGAAGGTCCTTAAGATACATTGCACTCAAGGGAACATTTAATATTCCGCTGGCCGCAGAGGTCATGGTCAGGTAGGTCGGCGCGTTATCCAGGAAACTGGACAGCGACCCGGTGGCCCAGAAGAAGTGCCACGGCTGGGTCAGCCCCAGCTCTGTCCCGCGGGCATTGAGTATCATCAGCGCCGGTATCATGGTCACGAATATTCCGGCAAATAATACCGCCACCTCGATTATCGGGCCAAAGGTAAATCCGTTAGATTGCCGGGTATGTTTCCTGGTAAACAAGAGTGAACACACGGCCATCAGCATCATCAGCGCCTCTTTGATTCCGAATTCCCAGTTTAGGTATCCGGACAGGAATATGGCCGCGACCACGCCGCCCAGGAAGAGGAAATTCAGGGTGCCTTCCATACCCAATGCTTTCTTGGGCTCTACCTGCTGGTCCAGGTCGCCGGGTGTGGCGATATCTTCCTTGTGGAATTTCCATTGGTCATAGATATTAAAGGCGACCAGCAGGATGCCGCAGACAAACAGCCATTCCCAGACCAGGTTAAATGTCCAGAGAAAAGGCACGCCTTTGAGGAATCCCAGGAACAGAGGCGGGTCGCCCAGCGGCGTCAATAACCCGCCGCAATTGCTGACGATGAATATGAAAAATATGATGATATGGGCCTTAGCGCGGCGCGCCTTGTTGGCCCGGATGAGCGGCCGGATTAAGAGCATGGAAGCGCCGGTCGTGCCGATGAAACTGGCCAGGACGGCCCCGATGGCCAGTACCACTGTATTGATTAAAGGCGTGCCGGCTAAAGAACCTTTGATGTAAATACCTCCGGCAATCACATAGAGGGCGCCTAATAAGATAATAAACGATACGTAATCCAGGGCGACCACTCCTAGTTCAGGCGCATGCACCTTGAGAATATAGATAGCCACCGGGATGCCTAAAATCAGGGAAATAATCCCTTTGTGCAGGTTACTTTCCCACCAGTGGGCAAAGGCCAAAGGAATAATGGCGATGGACAAAAGCATCAGGGCAAAAGGTATTACGGACCATAAAGGCAGGTGTTTGCCGACCTCGGAGGAACTTTCTCCGCTGGCCCAGGTCAATCCGGCGATGCCCAATAGCATAATCAGTCCGCTGGCGATATGTCGTAATTTAATCATAGCTGCATCACTTTCTAAATAATTAAAGCCCCAATATGGCAAGGACTAAAGAGTCTGTCAAGGTTTTTAAATCCTCATTTTATCGGCCAAAAAGTAATAACTTATCTTGACCTTCCGGTCGATATTGTTTATATTGCGTGCCTAATATCGGGGCCCGTAGCGCAATGGTAGCGCAGCGGACTCATAATCCGTTGGTTGCCCGTTCGAGTCGGGCCGGGCCCATTAGAAACTCTTACGAACGCAGTGAGTTAGAGTTTCTTACCCCGCACATAGCTTTATTCTATGCGTCTGCGAAGTAGTGGTTTATGTGCGGGGTTAGATGATTTATAGTAGTAGGATAAATTACGTGAACTTCAACTTTACTCCAACCGGTATCGGCAGTATTCCTTATATTGACCCCAAGGCATCGGTCCATCTGGTACTGAAGTATTTCAAGCAGATTCCTTTCTGGCCCCAATTGCCCCAGCGGATATTTTTTGAAGGCATGGGCACCCAGTTCAGCGAAGGCCTGCCCGGACTGGTAATTAGCCTGGAACAGAATGCGTTCTACATTGATACCGCATCCGGGCAACTGGAGAAGGAAACAGCCCGCTTTTACGAGAAATACCTGGCTGGCGACTTGGATGCCTTTGCCATTTCACCGGATTATGCCTCGGGTTTCCACGAGCTAATCAGCCAGATCAAGTCCAAGAAACTCAAGCCGATGTATGTCAAGGGCCAGATAACCGGGCCGCTGACCTTCGGCGCCTTGGTGACCGATAAAGATGGCCAGGCCATCATGCATCATTCCTTATTGTCCGACGTGCTGATTAAGAACCTGATAATGAAGGCCCGCTGGCAGATTAAGGAATTTAACGAGCTCGGATTAAAGAGCATCATCTTCCTGGATGAGCCGTATCTGATGGGCTATGGCTCGGCTTTCATTCCCTTGAGCCGTGAGATTGTTATCAAGCAGTTGACCGAGGTGATAGACGCGATTCATCAGGACGGCGCCCTGGTCGGCATACACTGCTGCGGCAATACGGATTGGGCTATGATTATGGAGACGCCAGTTGATGTCCTGAATTTTGACGCCTACGGGTTTATGGACAAGCTGTCGCTATATGCGGATATGGTGAAAAAATATGTCGACCGGGGCGGGGTGATTGCCTGGGGCATCGTGCCTTCGATTATGCTGGATGGTCTGCCGTCAGCCAAAGAGCTGGCCGGTATATTGAATAAAGGGCTGGCTGAGTTGGTTAAAAGGGGAGTGGATAAGAAGCGGCTGATGAGCCAGTCAATCCTGACGCCGTCCTGTGGATTAGGCGGGCTTCAGGAAGCGCAGGCCGAGGAGCGGCTGAAGTTGTTGATAGAGGTTGTGGAGAGCGTAGAGCGTGGTGCCTAAGGCGAATAGTTATGGAAGATATTAACAAGCTGATGCAGAAATTCAGCATTTTCGAAAACGATATTATTGAATCGTTCATATCATCCGGCGGGCCGGGCGGGCAGCATGTCAATAAAACCGCGTCTTGCGTGTATCTGAAACATATTCCCACCGGCATAGAGGTTAAATGCCAGAGCCAGCGTTCCCAGGCGGCCAACCGCATTACGGCCCGGAAGATTCTGGTGAAACGGATAGAAGAGCTTTATTTGAAGCGGGCGCTGGCCAGACGCCAGGCCATGGAAAAGATTCGCCGCCAAAAACGCCGGCCGTCCCGGGCCGCCCGGTTAACACGCCTTGAAGCCAAACACCGGCATTCCGTTAAGAAGAAGTTGCGCTCGGACAGGGAAGAATACTAAAGAAATTTTTTACAACAGGCCCTTTGCGTAGCAATGGTCGGCAGCATTTAGCCGGTGGCTAAAGCGCACCGGGTACTTAAGCGGATTTAACGGATATTAATCCTAATCGGTTTAATCAGTTAAATCCTGTTGTAAAATACCGTTGTTAAACCACGTCGTTAACCGCCAGTAAGGTATTTATCAATAGAGCGAGCGGCTATTTTCCCTTGTCCCATAGCTTCTATCACCGTAGCCGCGCCGGTTACAATATCACCGCCGGCATAGACACCCTTCATGGTGGTGGCCAAGGTCTCGGGATTGGCATTGATATTGCCCCATTTATTCAGTTCTATTTCGGGCGTGGCTTTTAGCAGGAGCGGATTAGGCCCGTTGCCGATAGCTACTACCACCGTATCAACTTCTATTTCAAATTCCGAGTCCTTGATGGGAATCGGCCGGCGCCGGCCTGATTCATCCGGTGCGCCTAATTCCATCTTGATACATTTTATGCCGCGGACACAGCCGTCCTTGCCCAGAACCTCAATGGGATTGGTCAGCAGTTGGAAATCGATGCCTTCCTCTTGGGCGTGATGAATCTCTTCCTTCCGGGCCGGCATCTCTTCCGGCGACCGGCGGTAAACGATATAGACCTTTTCCGCGCCCAGGCGCAGGGCAGTCCGGGCTGAGTCCATGGCTACATTGCCGGCCCCGACCACGGCTACCTTTTTGCTCTTGACCATAGGGGTATCGTATTCCGGGAAGAGATAGGCCTTCATCAGATTGACCCGGGTCAGATATTCGTTGGCTGACAGCACGCCGATAAGGTTCTCGCCGGGGATATTCAGGAACATGGGCAGTCCGGCGCCGGTGCCGACAAACGCGGCTTTATAGCCTTCCTTGAACAGCTCGGTCAGGGTAGCCACCTTGCCGACGAGCATATTGGTCTCCACCTTGACGCCCATCATAGTCAGGTAATTCACCTCGGCCTGGACAATCACCTTGGGCAGTCGGAATTCCGGGATGCCATAGACCAGGACGCCGCCGGTTTTATGGAGCGCCTCAAAGATGGTCACGTCATAGCCCTTGAGCGCCAAATCGCCGGCGCAGGTCAGTCCGGCCGGGCCTGAGCCAACCACGGCCACCTTGATATTCTTTTTCTCGGCGATATTCGGGATTTTAACGGCGTTGGTATTGCGTTCAAAGTCAGCCACAAATCGTTCCAGCGAGCCGATAGCTACCGGCTTGTCCTTCTTGCCGACGATGCAGACCTTTTCGCACTGGCTTTCCTGGGGGCAGACCCGTCCGCAGACGGCCGGCAGGGCATTGGTGGACTTTACCTTGCGGGCCGCTTCCACAAACTTGCCTTCGGCTACCAGCTTGATAAATTCCGGAATCGCCACCTCAACCGGACAGCCCTTGACGCAGGCCGGCTTTTTGCATTGCAGGCAGCGCTGGGCCTCTTTCATGGCGATTTCCTGGGGGAATCCGAACGGGACTTCGTTGAAATTCTTGATGCGGTCGTGCGGTTTCTGTTCGGGCATCTTCTGGCGTTCAATCTTTTCTTTCGGCATACATGTCCTCTCTAACTTAATAACTAAGAAAACTTCGTAACTTCTGCCACGAAGGCACAAAGACACTAAGAAGAAATTAATGAGTTGTTTTCTTCGTGCCTTAGTGTCTTGGTGGCTATAAACATTTTTTTAATTCGTGTCTTACTTCACCTGTTTCTGCGCGGCCATCGCCAGGTCAATACAACTCGGGCTATGCTGGAATTTCTCCACGGCCGTCTTTTCCTGGACATTATAGGTCCGGAGCCGTTTCTGGAGTTCGTCAAAATCCACCAGATGTCCGTCGAATTCCGGGCCGTCCACGCAGGCGAATTGGGTTTTGCCGCCGACCGTCACCCGGCAGACACCGCACATGCCGGTGGCATCGAGCATAATTGGATTCAAACTGACCATGGTCTTGAGATTGTATGTCTTGGTCAGGTTAGCCATGGCCTTCATCATCGGCACCGGGCCGATAGCCACGGCCAGGTCAACCTTGATTCCGCGGGCCATGACCTGTTTGAGCAGGTCTGAGGTGAATCCCTTGATGCTGTAAGAGCCGTCGTCGGTCGCCACCAGGAGTTCATCCGAGACCTTGGCCATTTCTTTTTCCAGGATGAGCAGGTTCTTGGTGCGCGCGCCGATGAGCGAGATGACCTTGTTGCCAGCCAGCCGCATGGCCTGGGCAATCGGATAGACCGGGGCAATGCCGATACCGCCGCCCACGCAGACCACGGTACCGTATTTCTCAATGTGGGTGGCCTTGCCCAGCGGGCCGACCAAGTCGTGAATACTCTGTCCGGGCTCCATCTGTCCCAGTTGCATGGTGGATTTACCCACGGCCTGGAAGACAATGGTGAGCGAGCCGGCGACCGCATCCGCATCGCAGATGGTCAGGGGCACCCGTTCCCCGTTTTCGTCTATCCGGAGCACCACGAATTGGCCGGCCTTTCTGGCTCGGGCTATGCGTGGCGCGTCTATGACCATCTTATAGACGCAGTCCGAAAGCACCTCTTTGGCAAGTATCTTGAACATAAGAATTCCTCTCTTACTGGCCGCTTGTCATTCCTGCCCCGTATGTCATTCCCGCGAAAGCGGGAATCCAGCGGAACGACTTACGACTATTAAAATCCAAAACGAATTTCTTCAGTATAATTTATTATTTATGGATTCCAAGTTTTTAGATGAATATTTTGTATCGGGTGATAAGAGGGGGCAGGGTATCCCCCAGATATATAGGGGGTATATCCCATATACTTGAGGGGTATATCCCATATACCTGGGGGGTATATCCTATATACCTGTATGGTATATCCCATATACCCGTGGGGTATATCCTATATACTTGAGGGGTATATCCCATATACTTGGGGGGTATATCCTATATACTTGGGGGGTATATCCCATATACCTGGGGGGTATATCCCATATACCTGAGGGGTATATCCCATATACCTGTGGGGTATATCCCATATACCTGGGGGGTATATCCCATATACTTAGGGGGTATATCCCATATACTTAGGGGGTATATCCCATATACTTAGGGGGTATATCCCATATACCTATGGGGTATATACCACCCTACGGGGTGGTATAGGGGGAATCCCCCTAACTTATATTTGATATGTATAGTTTAATTTTATCTTAGATGCAGGGTATTAATTAATTCATTGGCCAGACGTTTGGTTTCATTCAGATGGCGGGTGAATCTGCGGCTGAGCCAGTAATACAGGAGCATCAGGCCGATAATGAAAATGAGTTCTATCAGCATTACAAAGGATGTTTCAATGATGTTATTCAACAGCACAGGAAGACATTTGAATATTGTTAAGCTGGTTTTCATCTCATGGAGCAGGGAAAATAAATTACCCATAACAGCGAAATAGGTAACGATTACTGATATCATCCCGGCCAGGAGCAGTAAACTTAACCTGATATCAAATCTAGCGGTCTCGCGTTCAATAGCCAAATCGGCGGCTTTATTGATTTCCTCTTTGCCCTGTCTCTGGAAGGGAATCAGGGAGCGGATGATATTGAATAGTCCACTTCGGTTAGTATCGCATAAAGCCAAAGCTTCCTGATGTTGCTTTGCTTTAAGATGTTGCCTGAGTTGAGGCATCAAGGAGTTAATTGATTTTTCATCACGGCTGAGGCCGGAGAGATATAGGGTGGCCAGCCAGCTGACTATGGCGGCCAGTATGATGATAATCCAACCGTTGGTATTAACCTTGAATTCAAAGCGCGGCTTTTTTACCGGCGGAGTTTCTTTATAGTTTATAACAGGCGGACTGATTACACTGGTGCTTTCCGGGGCTTTTGAATCATAGTAATTCGGTATAATCACATAGCGGCTGATATTACACTTTCTTAATATATTTAATGCGTTTACCAGCGCCTGGTGCGGCACCCGGTCATCCGGATATATCCTAATCAGCAGGTTTGAGTGCTGGGTCTTTAATGCCTGATAGAGCGAATCCCAGTCCGAATAAATCCGCTTATTGAATTCTATGGTGGTGCACAGGGGTTTATCAGGGTTATATTTCAGGCGGATTAACAGGGATTGCTTATCTGCGATACTGGTCTTTGGCGCATAATAATAAAATATGCCTTCGAAAGATTTGTAACCAGAGCCATAAAATATCAGGGAAACATCTGCTGTCTGTAAGGCCCAGATAAAGATGGGGATTAACAGGCATCCCAGTAGGATATAGACATCCAATCGGAAGGTGTGGGTAATCTTCCGGGCCCATTCACTGGCGTATTTATTCATCTTATAATCCTGATTAGTAACCAGGCGGCATTTCCACGGCGATTTCCATCTTCCATAGCCGGGTCTTGGAGCAGGCTTCACGGATAATCCTGAATAGTCTACAGGGAGCGTTCCCGTCTGCCCTTATCATAACCGGGCGATTGGACCAGCTTTTGGGGTCGTCTCTGATTTCCCGGTCTAAATTTCCTTCAACTTGTAATCTTTGTTCTAATTCTAATCTTGTTAATTCCTTGCCTTTTATCTTTATCCTCCAGTGCTCTTCAATCTGGCAGGGCTGAATCAATATGCCGTTTTTATATCTTAACTCCGGACAGTCTTTTCCATACGGCACCTCATGGTTGATATTCACCATCAGCCGGTACTTATTCGGATGGTCGTCTGCCACAGCCGCATCGGCCTTGGCCAAATATACCCGCTCAAGTTTCTGGTTGAGGGTATCTGTACTGAACAGGATAAATAAAAATATCATCGGGCATAATAAGAATATCATGATGACGGCCAGACCTAAGAAGTTGGGTAGTTTGGACTGGCTGGCTAAGTTAGATGCTTGTTTTAGGTTCATATAAATAATAATACTATGTTCGGAACCTGGATATTATTTTTTCAGCTATGATATTCAATTCGAGGATATAATAATTAATCCTGTTCTTGTTCAGGAAGTAGAAAAAGACAGCGACAAGCAAGGCCAGAATACCCAGGCATATGGATACCAATGATTCCTCGATGCCCTGTGCCAAAGCAGCAGGGGATGGAGAACACATTGTCTTCAAGACCCCGAAAGTTGCCAGTATGCCCAGGACGGTGCCTAATGTTCCAATGATAGCTGAGAGCGTGGCAATAAACAGGTATTTATTCGGGGCGTTGGCAATTTTGAAGGTGTGTTTTTGCAGTGTTCCATCCATTGCGCTGGCAATGGCGTTCGTATCCTTGGTATCCATATCAAACCCGGCCTTGACGATTTCAGCCAGATGGGCATCGGTGGCCTGGCATAGCTCTAATACCTTAACATGGTCGCCACTTGATAGCAGTTCATCTAATTTAGATGCGGTTTGCGGTGATGCCATGTTTCCTGTGCGGAACTTAAAGAAATCCATAATGCCATATACAATCGCATTAAAACCCAGGAAGGCGAGGATATAGCTGTAAATACCGCCGGCCTTGAACAGGTCCATTAATGTAGTCTCCCGCCATCCTTCGTGGGGCTCCGGCTTGGTTAACCAGTAAGTACAAAACATTATACCGATTATTGCAAAGAAGATTAAAATTTGCTGTCCTATAAATCTTGTCTTGTTCATCTCATTCCTCCTTTTGTTTGGCGTTTAGTTGGAATCTGTGAATAATTCTGGCGTTAATCAATGATGCTACTCTTAAGATGGATAATTTAATACACTATTTCTTCTTGCTTTGTCAAGACAATCAGTGGCTATTCTTTTCTGGCCTCTAACATCAGGGCTTTGTTAGTTAACACCAGGGTTTTGTTAGTCAACAACGGGGCTTTGTTAGTCAACAACGGGGCAGTTGTGACTACAATCAGGGCAGTTGGACATACAATCGTGGCAGTTGGACATACAATCGGGCCAGTTGGACATACAATCGGGCCAGTTGGACATACAACCAGGGCAGTTGGACATACAATCGGGGCAGTTGGACATACAATCGGGGCAGTTGGACATACAACCAGGGCAGTTGGACATACAATCGGGGCAGTTGGACATACAACCAGGGCAGTTGGACATACAATCAGAACAGTTGTATATACAACTGGAGCAGTTGGACAGGGGTTAAAATCACCTGAAGATGATATAACCTATATAAAATATAGAGTTATGATAAAAATGGCGCTAAAGACGCTCCAGCCAGTGGGGGACAATAGTTACAGGCGTTTATAGGGAAATACACACCCCTACCCCTCTTATTAGAGGGGATTAAAACGGGTACTTTTTCCCCTGATAAGAGCCTCTTTTGGTCAATTCCTCTTCAATCATCCTGATAATAGCGCTTTTGCTTACCCCCCATTTGGGGGCAATGAGCAACTCGCCACTCAACTCGCCGGTCAGGCGCATCAGCACCATTTTAGGTGGTAAACGTTCTATGGTATCGCAGACCAGAGGGATGTATTCCTCTAATGTCAGTAGTTTTATGGGTGCTTCCTTATGCATTTTAGCCAGTTGGGTATTCTGCGCCACATAGAGGTGGTGTAGTTTAATGCCATCTACGCCGAAGTCAATCACCTTTTGCACGGATTGGAGCATATCATCTCTGGTCTCGTTCGGCAGTCCCAGAATCAGATGCGCGGCAATGGAGATGTTTCTGCCCTTGGTCCGCTTAACCGCATCCTCAAAATCAGCGTATTTATGGCCCCGATTGATGAATTCCAGTGTCTTGTCGTGAGCGGATTGCAGTCCGTATTCCAGCCAGACGTCATACTTTTTCGTATATCCGGTAATCAGGTCCAGGGTTTTATCCGGGACGCAGTCAGGCCTGGTGCCGATTGACAGCCCGACAATATCCGGGTGGGCTAATGCTTCGTCATAGAGGGCTTTTAGTTTATCAACCGGGCCCAGGGTATTGGTATATGCCTGGAAGTAAATGATGAATTTATCGGCCTTGTGGCGCTGGCGGTAGAAGTCCATGGCCTTGGCGATTTGTTCGCTGATGGGCGGACGGATTGGTAGACGGGCATAGGGACTGAACGAGCGGTTCTCGCAATAGATGCACCCTCCGGTGCGTGTATCAGACGAACGATGCGGACAGGTAAATCCGGCGTCCAGGGCGATTTTGTAGACCTTCAGGCCGGGGAACCTGTCCTTGAGATAGTTCTTAAAGGAATAAAATAACATATATAAAAATAGTATCGGAAATTATAAACACGAATAGCACGAATGGAACGAATCACACGAATGTCATTGCGAGCGGAGCGAAGCAATCTCCATCAGATTACTTCGTCACTTTGTTCCTCGTAATGACATTTTATTCGTCTCATTCGTCGTATTCGTCTGATTCGTGTTAGTATTTTCCCTGGCCGCTTAGTAAATGCGCGAAGACCTTGGTATCGGTAATCATATTCTTAATCAGGCAGTATTCGTTGGGCTGGTGCGCCATTTCACCCAGCGTTGACCAAACCACGGCCGGGTATCCGTGTTGCCGGAAATGGGCCGCAAAGGTTCCGCCGCCGATGCCGACCAGCACCGGCTTCTTGCCGATGACATACTTGATTGATGCGCTGAGCATCTTGACTGCCTGGGCGGACGGGGCAGTGTATGACGACGCTGATTCATTGACCGGCTCTATGGTAATCTTGAGCTTGAACCCAGCCCTTGCGTGCACCCCGCCCTTGCGTGCAAGGGCTGGGTGCAAGGGCTGGGTGAACTTCCTGGCTATTCTGGCGGCTTCCTGCCGGAATATCCGTTTGATATGTTCCGGTTTGTATTTGGGCAATATCCGGCAATCGAAGTAGAAGATATCCTCGCCCGGAATGGTATTGACGTTCTCCACATTGGCGTCTTTTCGGGTCGGCTCAAAGGTGGAGACCGCCGGATTGAATAAGCGGTCTTTGAGTTTGAACTGCCGGTGCAGGACATTATCCAGTTGGCAGAGTAGATGCGCTCCGGCCCGATGGGCATTGATTCCTTTGTGGGGCATCGAGGCGTGGCATTGTTTGCCCTTGATGGTAATCTTGAGCCAGAGAATTGATTTCTCGGCAATCTCAATCTCGCGGCTGTCCGGGCTTCCGCTATCCGGCACGATGATGATATCCTGTTTTCTGAATAGTTTTTTGTTATCCAATAGCCACTGGATGCCGAAATGGCTGCCGGTCTCTTCATCAGCCAGGAATCCCAAGGCGACGTCGTATTCCGGCACCAGATTCAGGTCCTTCATGGCCTTGGCCGCAAAGATAGAGGTGACGATGGCCTGCTGGTTATCCTCGGTGCCTCTGCCGAATACCTTACCATCTTTGACCACGGCTTTATACGGGTCGGTGTGCCAGAGATTCCGGGCGCCGGGCGGGACAATATCAATATGGCTGATGAGCCAGATGGTCTTAGAATGGTTTTTGCCTTTGATACGGGTAATCAGGTTAGGCCGATATCCGCAGGGCGCTGATTTGTCAGGCGCGCGGTATTCTTCGATATTGCTGAAACCCAATTGCTTGAGCGCCTTTTTGAGATACTCGGCCTTTTTCACCTCGCCGATGCCTTTGCTTATCGGTGACAGGGCCGGGATAGCGGTCAGTCCGGCTTGGAGGCGAATCATCTCTGGCTGGAGCTGTTGGATGCGCCTGAATACCTTGTCGATGATGTTGTTGTGTTGCATAGTTGTTCACTCGCTTTCTTGCAGTACAGGAAATTATAAACACGAATAGGACGAATTGAGGCGAATCACACGAATAAGAAATTATCAGTTAAGATTCATATCCCTAAAGGATATTCGTGACATTCGTTTCATTCGTGTTATTCGTGTTCCTCTTTTTCCTGCCTACTTTTATTATCAGTATCAGTCCAATAGTCAGGGCTATAAAGATGCCGAATCCCAATAATGATTCCATTGGCCCGTCCGGGATTTCACCCCTGAGATTAAGTACCTTATCTACTGAAACCGATGCCAGCAGGGCCAGGATGATGCCGACCAGGGCGTCACCGGCTACCAGTCCGGAACTGAACAGGATTCCTTTTTCATTTATCTTCTCGAATTCATCTTTTTTGGTGGTCGTTGATACCAGTCCGGCCACCAGCCCGCCGATGATTATCGGCGCGGACAGGGTAAAGGGCAGGTATAGTCCGATGGCAAACGGCAGTGACGAGATGCCCAGCAGTTCGACGCAGATACCGATAAATATGCCGATGAGCAACAACACCCAGGGCAGTTGCTGCGAGATGACGCCTTTGACGATGATGGACATGAGGGTGGCCTGGGGCGCCTGTAATTTCCCTTCCGGGCCGAGCCCGTATGTTTTTTGCAGGAGCAGGAGCACCCAGGCAATGACCAGGGCCGGGGCCAGGACGCCGATAAACTCCGCAATCTGCTGTTTGTAAGGCGTGGCGCCGACCAGATATCCGGTCTTGAGGTCCTGGGAAATATCGCCGGCCATGCAGACCGCGATGCAGACAATGGCGCCGATAGTCATGGCGATAATCATACTGCTCTGGTCGGTCCAGCCGAATGCCACGAATATCAATGAGACCGCGACCAGGGTGGTGATGGTCATGCCCGATACCGGACTGGAGGACGAGCCGACAATGCCGACAATCCGCGAGGCGACGGTGATGAATAATCCGCCCAGGACCATTATCAGCAATACGCCGACCAAGCCCTTGGGCCAGGATGAGGCGGTGCCGACAGCCGGCTTGTAGAAGACCAGATAAGCGATAGCCGCAATTATGGTCAGGATGGAGATGATGAAGATATATTTGAATTTGATATCTTTATCGGTTCGGCAGACGGTTGATTCTGCCTGCTTGTTGAAGAGTTTGCTGAAACCCTGGCGGATGGAACTGATAACTATAGGCAGTGATTTGAGCAAGCTGACGATACCGCCCAGCAGGACTGCGCCGGCGCCGATGTATCTGATATACACCTTCCAGATGCCCATGGCGTCGAGTTGGTTGATAGGGCTGGTAGCCGGCGGGACAGCTGAAGCCAGATTCGCGCCGATGAACTGAATCATTGGAATCAAGACCAGCCAGCCCAGGACCGCGCCGGCAAACATCAGCGCGGCGATGCGCAGGCCGATGATATAACCAACACCCAGGAGAATCGGCGTGACCTCGGCGCCTAATGTGGTCTGGACCTGAGGATTGTTTGATAATTTCAGGTTGAAGCCGACCACGTCTTTCCAGAGTCCCAAGCCATACATCAGGAATTTATAGAGCCCGCCGATGATGACGCCGCCGAAGACCAGTTTGGCCTTTGAGCCGCCTTCCTGGCCGGCTACCAGAATCTGGGCGCAGGCCGTGCCTTCAGGATAGGGCAGGGTGCAGTGCTCGCGGACTATCAGAAAGCGCCTGAGCGGAATCATAAACAGGATACCCAGGCATCCGCCCAACGCGGACATGATAAATATCTCCAGGATAGAAGGCGCCACGCCTAGGAATATCAGGGCCGGGACGGTGAAGATGATGCCGGCGGCCAGCGATTCGCCGGATGAGCCGATGGTCTGAACCATATTGTTTTCCAGGACCGTGCCCTTGCGCAGGATGCCGCGTAAAATGGCCATAGAGATAACGGCAGCCGGGATAGAGGCCGAGACGGTCATGCCGACCTTCAGTCCGACATAGGCATTGGCCGCGCCGAAGACGACGGACAGGATGATGCCCAGGATGATGGCCCGGACGCTGAATTCGCTGATGGATTGTTCGGCCTTGATATATGGCTGGAAATTATCCTTATTATCTTGCATAGGGGGTAATAATATATTAAATTCTAATGAAAATCAAATTTAATATCAGTAACATTACATGAGGAGGTTTTATGTTAGGATTTTTGCAGAATATCGGGATGACGGAATTGATAGTCATATTAGTAATTTTAGTGTTTCTTTTCGGCGCCACCAAGATACCGCAAATCGCCCGGTCGTTAGGCAAGTCGGCCCATGAATTCAAGAAGGGGATGCGCGAAGGCGACGAAGAGGTAAAGGATAAAAAAGACGAGGACAAGAAAGAAGCTTCTAAGTAAGAACTAAGCGAAGCGTGACCGTGAGCAATCCCCCGAATGCTTTCGGAGGGGATGCGGAACGAACCCGCTACTGCGGGACTGTAACATGCCCACAATACCTGGACGATTAGCTCAGCTGGTTAGAGCGCTTGGATCACACCCAAGAGGTCACAGGTTCGAATCCTGTATCGTCCACCATTCAAAACCACAAAGCCAGACCAAAAGTCGGGCCGTTGAGATTCCTGGTCTTATTATTTATCAGGGAATGATACCCGCCGAATATTTCCAACGAACCGCTGTGCCAGCCGACCGTGGTATCAAAATTGGTGGTTCTGACGTCAGACGGAGAGGCGAAACTGGCCGATGTCCGGATACTCCAGGGCTCGGCCGGGAAATAGTCAGCCCTGACCTGGAATGAACCGCTGCTGTGCACTGTATCAGTCGCATCGGTCAGGAAGGCCAGCCCAAATCCGACCTCGGTAACAAAGTTGGTGTTCGGCGTCAGGCCGATGGTGTTGAAATGGGTGGTAAAGTAGTTCATCGACAATGTATTATTGCTCACCTCTTCCAGGTAATGATTATTCTCCATATCCCAGGTCCAGCTGGAGGGGAACAGGAATTTACCGTATAATCCGTAGGATTTGATGTTACTGTCGATCGTATTGTAGTAGGTCCGGAACTGGAACGCCGTCATATTGCCTGATTCGTTGTCAGTGAAAACATAAATCCCCGGCTGGGGCTGTTGTGGCTGGTTGTACGGGCAGGAACTATAGCGGTAGCCGAAATCGCCGAATATCAGGGCGCTGAAGACATCGCTGAATAAGTCCGCCCAGAACTCGTCCCAGAAATCACCGCCGTCATCGTCATCGCCGTAATAGGTATCGTTATCGTGCGACTTCTTTTCGCGTCCGGAGGTGTCTTTATCCTTATATGGCTCGGAGAATTCCTTTAATTTGCTCTTTTCTTCCGGTTTAGATGGTTTTGGCTTATCTTTGTCGTGTTTGGGTTTTTCCTTGTCCTTATCGCGATTATCATTATGCCCTGATTTTTCCTTATCTTCTTTAGGTGGCTTAGTTTTGTCCGTCTTATTTTTATCCGCTGATATTTCCAGTGAGGGACATATATGGAAAATGGCAAAAAGGCATCCCAGCATTAATAGAATCCTGATATATTTTGTCATCTACTTTCCTTTCCTTCCGTGGCCCGGCGGTCCGTCATCATCGTCGTCCTTGTCTCCCAGGCCGGGCGGCATGTTTTTATCGCGGTTGGGTCTTGACTTCTCCTGGCCGGGCGGAACCCTGAGATGTCCGGGCGGTATCTGGCCGAAGCGGACCGGCAGCCGGTGCGCCTCGATCACGCCCCAGGGACCGTTGTAAGAGTAACTGACATACCATGAGTTATTGGCAAAATAGTACCAGAGATTATCGTAAAAGAAGATATTGACATAGCCCTTGACATAATAGACCTCCGGCACGGTGGCAATGACAATAATCTCAGGCCTGGCCTTGAAGACCGGCGGGACAAATACGGTTACCTCGGCTTGTTTGGCCGGCTTCGCGCACCCGGCCAGGATGATAAGGCAGAACAATATGCTGGATAATCTGGGCATAATAGATTTCTCCCTTCCCTTTAATTATAACAAGCGCTGATTTATCGGTCAAATAAAATCCTGGCTAATAGTATTTGACAAATTGATTTAGATATGTATATTAAACTATATGGAAAGAAGAAGTTTCTTGAGGCTGGTGGCCATCAGCGGCGCCGGGTTATTTATCCTGCCGGACAGATTCAGTCCGGGCCTGTTTGCCGCACCGGCCAAAACCCGGGTGGTGATAATCCGGAATTCCCAGATGAGGAATTCAGAAGGGGAGACCGGCAAGATGGAGGTAAAGCGCACGGTCTACGAGGCGCTCCGTTCGCTTTCAGATGCAGGTTCGGGCGAGGAATTGCTCCAGTCAATCATTTCTCCAAAGGACGTGGTCGGTATCAAGGTTAACGCCTATCTGGGCGATAAGAATAACGCCACCAGGCCAGACGTGGCATACAGTTTGGCGGAATTCCTGATAAAGACAGGCGTCAAGGATAATAACATTATCATCTGGGACCGGGCCGCGGACGAACTGGAGCAGTCCGGTTATGTTATTAAGGACAATAAGGTAGATATCAGGTGTGTTGCCACCAATACCAAACGGGTTCAGCGCCTGAGCAAGCCCATGGCCGGGTTTGACGATAACGCCGTCACGGTCGGTTCAGCTCAGATCAAGGTGTCCAGTATTGCATCCAAGGCCTGCAGTGTTTTGGTGAATATGCCGTCCCTGAGGACATTCAAGTTCAAGGAAAATACCGGTATCAGCAATGCGATAATGAATATGTACGGTGCAGTGGAGATAACCGAGGAGAATACCCAGGCGTTGTATGGCAATGACTGCAATCCGGGCGCGGCTGATATTTATAATATCAAGCCGATTAAGAGCAAGACCAAACTGGTGATTTGCGATGCGATTTACCCGCTGTATAACGGCGGACCGGCCGAAGACCAGCGGTATCACTGGAATTATAACGGCATCATCGCCGGCCTTGACCCGGTAGCGGTTGATATAGTGGCCCAGGGCATCATCCAGAAACATCGCGACAAGGTTTTAGCGGACACGCCTAAATTAAGGTCTGATTATCTGGAAACCTGCGCCGGCAGTAAATATCGCTTGGGAATTGTCGACCTCAAGGAGATAGAGGTCATAGAAAAAGAGATTTAGTTAAGTTTAATATCGCCTTCAAACACCATTTCGGCCGGACCGGCCAGCGAGATTTTACCGCTTTTAAGCTTAGAGATTTCCAGAACTCCGCCCGGCAGGCTGACCTTTACTTTATTATTCCGCAGTTTGCGTGTGGCAATTCCGGCCATAACGGCCGCGCAGGCGCCGGTGCCGCAGGCCAGGGTTTCGCCTACCCCGCGTTCCCAGACCCGCATATCTATCGCGCCTCTGTTCTTCACCCGGACAAACTCCACATTAGTCCTTTGGGGAAACAGGTGATGCCTTTCCAGCAACGGACCGTATTTGGCAACAGGAAATCTGCTTACATCTTCATCAATGAAAACCACGCAATGGGGATTGCCCAACACCACCTTTATTTTTGATGCTGTTATCTTACGTACGGATGATGGAGCAGGTAGGGTGACGCTGACCTTAGCGACTTTATTCCTGTTAATAAGGAGTTTTAGCGGGATATTTCCGCTAAGAGTTTCAATGATGAGTCCGTGTTTATTTGTTAGTCCCTGCTCGAATACCAATTTGCCCAGGCAGCGGATGCCGTTGCCGCACATCTCGGCTTCAGAGCCGTCGGCATTGAATATGCGCATCCTGAAATCGTGATTCTTATGTCGCGCCGGCAACACCAGGATTACGCCGTCCGCGCCAATCCCGGAATGGCGGTCGCATAATCGCCGGATTAGGGGCCGGGTGAATGATGATTGTTCCTTGCCGGATGGGACAAATAGTATGAAATCGTTGCCGATTCCGTGCATCTTGAAGAATTTCATACTGTGCTTAGTAAAGATTATTTTTTAGGCGGCCCGGCCAGTGTTTTTACGGCGTTAGTAATGTTGTCTGCCGTCTGGATAAAGTTGAACAGTCCGAATATCTGCAGCGCCTCCTTGACGGCCGGTTGGGGCTGGACGATGACGACATTGCCGTAGTTTTCCCGGCAGGAGTTGGCTATTTTTATAAAAGACCCGATGCCAGATGACGTAATAATATTCAATCTGGACAGGTCAAAGATAAACCGGTGGGTCCCTTCATCTTGTATTTTGGTTATCGCTTCTCCGAACTGGTCTTCGGTGTTATTGTCCAGGATTCCTTCCAGCCCGATAACCGCGATATCATCCGGCATTTTCATTGTCTTAACCACCAGGTTAGTCATAACTTATCCTTTATCTGTTTTTATGGATAAATAATATGTTAGCATTTTTTAATACGGAGTCAATGAAAATCATTTTCGACTTAATATGCTAATAATATCAGACATCTCAACGGCCGACAAGAAAGTGCCGATTAGAGGGATATTTTTTTCCAGCGTCCGGTTTTATAGATGATATTATAGATGACAGAGCGGATGAGCCAATCAATCGGCATGGTCAGCCAGGCGCCGGCCAATCCCCAATGAAGTATGCTGACAAAAAGGAAGGCGAGCGGCAGGCGAATCAGCCAGACGCCTATGAAATTAATGTAAAGCGGAGTGGTGGTATCTCCGGCGCCCCGGAAGGTCCCCTGGTGTATCATGGCATAGCCCAGGAAGGGCTGTTCGATGGCGGCAATCATCAGGCAGAATATCCCGAGCGTCCGGACATCCGTATCTCCGGTAAAAACGCTGATAATCTGGGATGGAAATAATAAGAACGCCAGTCCCAGAAGTCCCATTATGACCAGGGCGAACCTGATGGATTGCCGGCAGGTCAGGTTTGCCAGGTCAGTTCTTTTGGCGCCCAGATACTGGCCGACCAGCGCTGCAGTTGCCATTGACAGGCCCATTCCGGGCATAAATGATAGGCTTTCTATCCTTAAGATGATATGGTGGGTCGCCAGTGATGCCTGGCCCAAACCGGCCACTATTTTCAGGACGACCAGTCCGCCCATCGAGGTTATCATTGGTTCAAATGCTGCGGGCAGGGCTATCTTTACCATGGTTTTCAGGGTAGCTTTGTTGACCAGCCAGAAATCCTTGATTGATAATTTGACGGCTGATTTCTTTGAGAACAGGAAGGAAAATAATATCAGGCCTTCAATAACCGACGAGCCGAAGGTGGAAATCGCGGCGCCCTTGACCCCCATTTCCGGGAAACCCAGTTTCCCGTAAATCATGATATAGTCGCCGATGATATTGAGGATGTTTGCAAAGATGGTGACCATCAGGGACGTTCTGGTATCGCCGGCGCCCCGGAGTATGGCGGTGGATATGAAGAACAGATAATTCATCACAAAAGCCGACAGGGTAATGGCCAGATAAGTTACCGCCTCTTTGTGGAGGATTGAAGATGCCGGGGTGAAAATAGCCACGATATTCCCGGCCAGTGCCGCGCCAAACAGCGATATTATTCCGCCCAGGATAATTCCGATGGTCAGGGCCGTAACGGCATTAGTTTTGGTTTTGAGCCCGTTTTGTTCTCCGATTGAACGAGCCACCATTGCGGTAGCGGCAATAGGGATACACAACATGGTCAGGCGAATCATCATTGTGATAGGACCGCTCAAGCCCACGGCGGCCAGAGCCGACTGGCTATACCAGCCTAGCATGATGGTGTCGGACAGGAACATGAGCGACATCAGGAGATGCTGGAGCATCACAGGCCAGGCCAGATGTGTCACGGCCCGGCGCACGGCTTTGATGTCTTCCTGGTTTTGTTGCATAAAACTGAATTATATATCAAAGCAATTAACAGGTAAACCCCGCACATAATTATAGTGATAGGTTAACGATGTGCAGTGCATTACTCTGTATCAGCAATATGATATTTTATTAACATTATTTATGTGCGGGGTAAAGTAATTGTTGCATTGTCGGGAATAATGGATATAATAAAGCCATGAAAGTAATCGGCATCGAGACCTCATCCATCCAGGGCGGCGTGTCCATCCTGGAAGAGACGGATAATTCAATAACCTTACAGCGAAGTACGGCGTTCAGGCGCGGCCTGGTTCACGGCAAGCTGCTGGTGCCAGCCCTGGACAAACTGCTTAAAAGGGCGCATTGGCGGAAAGATAAAATAGACCTGGTGGCGGTGGATATCGGGCCCGGCTCTTATACCGGTCTGCGGGTCGGACTGGCGATTGCCAAAACCATGGCCTATGCGCTCAAGACAAAGATTGTCGGGGTAGTTTCACTTGATGTTTTGGTAAGAAATGTTAGTGCCAATGATGTTCATCAATATATCTGCCCGGTAATCGATGCCCGCTGGAACCAGGTCTACACGGCCATATACGAGAAGTCAGCTGATGGCTACAAACGGCGGACGGATTATCTTGCCATAACCCCTGAAGATTTGCTAAAGGTAATCAATAGATACCGGGGGGAAATCCTGTTGTTTGGAGACGGGCTCAGGGCTTACAGCGATATTTTCAAACGGCTGGCCAATCGGGCCGAATTCGCCCCGGAGCATTTATGGCTTCCCAGCGCAGCGAATGTGGCTACCCTGGGATACGAATCGTATCAGTCCGGGAAACGGGATGACCCGATAAAACTGCTGCCTCTTTACCTGCGGCTGACCGAGGCAGAGCTGAACCTGAAATCTTGCAAGAGGAGGACTACAGGATAAATGAAAAAGTATCGCACCTGGTCAGAGGTTAATCTCAAGACGCTGTCGGATAATGTCCGGAACCTGCGCGCCAAGCTCGGCCCTGAGGTCCGGATAATGGTGGTGGTCAAGGCCGACGCCTACGGGCACGGGGCAGTGCCGGTGGGCAAGACCGTGCTGGAGAGCGGCGCCTCCATGCTCGGCGTGGGCGATTCATCCGAAGCCATTGAACTGCGCCAGAGCGGTATCCTGGAGCCAATCCTGATTTTAGGCGCGGTGATTGAGGAGGAAATCGGCTGGATGGTCAGCTACAACATCACGCCGACCATTCACTCAATGGACCTGCTGGAGTTGTTCAATGAGGAGGCCCGGCGCCAGGCCAAGCAGTTCAATATTCATCTCAAGATTGATACCGGTATGAGCCGGCTGGGTTCCACCCCAAAGCGGGCCCTGGAAATAGCCCGTAAGATGGCCGCGTTCCCCAATATAAAATTGGAAGGGGTCTGTTCGCATCTGTCCTGTTCCTCCAACCACAAGGAAAAGAGTTTTACCGAGAAGCAGATAAATTCATTCCGCCAGACCGTGGGAGAAATGGAAAAAGAGATGGGCAGAGCGATTCCCTTAAAGCACATCGCCAATACCGGCGCGATTCTCTGCAACCGCGACGCCTGTTTCAGCATGGTCCGGGCCGGCGGAATCATCTACGGCATCGACCCGGGCAACCTGCGCGAGGTGTCCGACCTGTTCAATCCCATCCTGTCGCTCAAGTCGCAGATTGCTTTCCTGAAGATAGTGCCGACCGGAACGCCGGTTGGCTACGGCCGAACCTACACCACCAAGAAACGCACCAAGATTGCTACCATTCCGATTGGTTACAACGACGGTTATCCTTATCATCTTTCCAATAAAGGATATGTGCTGGTCAACGGCCTGAAGGCGCCGATTATCGGCTCGGTGACCATGGACTATATTATGGTTGACGTGACCGATGTCCAGCAGGTAAAGGTGGGCGATGAGGCCATTCTTATCGGCAAGTCCGCGGACCGGGAAAACCGGATTACGGTTGAGGAATTATCCGCGCTGACCGGCACCTCGCCTTATGTCATTACCTGCGGGCTGGGCAAGCGGGTGAAGAGGATGTATATAACATAATATATGATATACCTCCTTTCTGTGTCATTCCGTGCTTGACGCGGAATCTATAATTCTTGTGGATTAATGGATTCCCGCCTTCGCGGGAATGACATTGAACGAACATTATGAAAAAGACCAGATACAAGAAGCTGGGTTTTGCCACGATTGATATCGAGCGTGAGAAGCGGTGCGGGTTTCCCGAGGTGATATTCTGCCAGGGCAAGATGCCGGCCGACACCGCCCGGATTGCCCGGGAAATACTAAGGCATCACAAATATCTGCTGGCCACCCGGGCTGACGAGAAAACCTATCGGGCCGTTAAGCGCATCGCCAAGGATGCCGTATATCACATGAGGCCGCGGATTATCACCATTGACCGTAGAAGCAAACCGGAATGCCGGATTAAGCCGGGCTTGATTGTGGTTATTACCGGCGGGACCTCGGATATCCCGGTGGCAGAAGAGGCCAGAATCACGGCCGAGATGATGGGCAATCGGGTCGAGACCCTTTATGATGTCGGCGTGGCCGGCATCCACCGGATTCTGGACCATTCTCAGCTGATCCGAAAAGCCAATGTGATTATTGTGGTGGCCGGAATGGAAGGGGCGCTGGCCAGCGTGGTGGGCGGCCTGGTGGACAAGCCGGTGATTGGCGTGCCGACCAGCGTGGGCTACGGGGCGCATTTCCAGGGCCTGGCGCCGCTGTTGACCATGCTCAATTCCTGCGCGGCCGGCGTGGCAGTCGTCAATATTGACAACGGATTCGGAGCCGGTTATATGGCTTCGTTAATTAATAAATAAATCATAAGAATTAGCCACGAAGACACTAAGACACTAAGAAGAAATGACTGGGTGTATCTTCGTGCCTTTTAGGGGCAGTTTGGAATCCCATAGGGATGACCTTTACTCCCCTTATACCAGTATGCGTTAGCATGCATTGGCATGTGACTTAGTGGCTATACTTTTAATTCTATACAATGAAATATATCGCGATAATTATTCTTTTCCTATTCCTGTCGCTATTTCTGGCGGCTGAAGACGCCACTAAAGGCATCAATTATTCCATCAAACCGCTGTTAAAGCAGGACGGGTCGGCGTATTTCCTGTCTGTCAGCGGAACCACCAACCTGCCTGACAAGGCGCTGTTGGATATTACCTTCACCTATCGTTTCCCGGGCGGAGACAACGAGCGATACCTTGATTACAAGCGATGTTTGGTTACAGCCAGCGCTTATCAGGCCCAATTAGGGCCGCTCAGGCGCAAGCCCCCGGCCGGCGAGTATCTATTTAAGGTGACCTTTGACCCGGACCGGCAATCCGATGAGGTGCGTAAATACCTGTCCTCCGAAGGCGGATCCGCCTCTGGCGGAGAATCAAAATACCAGGTCGTGGAAAACCTCAGCAAGACCGAGGTCCTGGCCATCGGCGCCTCGGCCGAGGATGCGCCCAAGGAACGCCGGCAGATGATGGCGATTATCCAGAAGGAAGGCCTGACATTAAAGGCCGTCTCTGATGACATCAAGGGGCATTATTCTAAGTATCAGGAGACGCTCCGGGCTGCGGAGCCGCAGCGGAGTCCCGATAATTTCGGGGAGGATATCAAGGCGTTGCGTCAATGGTCAGCGGACATCATTGGTAAACTGGAATCGCTGGTCAAGGCCATCCTGCTGGAGGACGAACTGCGGGTATTTGAGAGCGTGACCCAGGCCAAGGCGTCAATAGAAAACAGCGCCTTTTTGCTTAAATCGCTCCTGAAGAAACAGGACGAGATGCTGGTCTTAAAAGAGCAGCCGGTGAAGGATGCGGCTGAATTCAACCGCAAACTGGCCGTGATTACGGAAGAGATTGACGGGCTATATAAGCTGACCGACCGGGAGGTGACCAAGAACCTCAGGGAGCTGGGCATATTCTCGCTCAATAAGGATGCGCTCCTTGGCTCGTTGGGTAAAATAGAAGCCATCATAAACCAGGCGTCTGAGAATGAGCCGTTAAAAGACGCGGGTAAATCTGTTATTATGCAGGAGGTGGTGGCGTTGTCCCAAAACCTGCCGGAGATGTTCTACGACGATATGCACAAACTGGTATCTGAAATTATCGGCCTGATGAAAGGCAATGACCCAATAGCCAAGCAGGCAAAAGATGGGATTATCCTGAGGATAAAAACATTAAGGAGTGAAATAGAAGGGAAGTAGGCAAAATTCTTGTAAGCGGATTAAGCAGATTCTGCGGATTTAGCTGATGATTTTATCCGTTTAATCTGCCAAATCCGCTTAAGTACCCGGTGCGCTCCAGTGGGTGCTGTCCGACCATTGCTGCGCAAAGGGCAGTTTACGAAATTAATGACAGTATAGAGGAGTGATATGAAAAAGCTATTCGGTTATTTTGTCAAGGGCCTGCTGGTGAGTGCGCCGCTGGCCGCGACGGTTTACGTGGTTTACCTGGTCTTTAACTGGGTGGACGGCTGGTTGCGCATCCCTTATCCCGGGGTGGGTTTTGTGGCCACGATTATCCTGATTACCCTGACCGGGTATCTGGCCTCGGGCCTCTTTTTCAAAGGGCTGATGAAGATGCTTGATGCGCAGGTCAGCCGGATACCGCTGATTAAGCTAATTTACTCATCATTAAAAGACCTGATGAAGGCGTTTGTCGGCGAGAAGAAGATGTTTGACCGTCCGGTGCTGGTGAAGCTATATGACACCTCCGAGGCAATGGTTATCGGGTTCATCACCCGTGACGACCTGTCCATGCTGGGCATCAAGGACTCGGTGGCGGTTTACCTACCCCAGTCGTATAACTTTGCCGGGAATCTGATAATCGTGCCGCGGCGCAATGTCACGCCGCTGGACAAGAACGGCCCGGAGGTCATGGCCTTCATCGTCTCAGCTGGCCTGAGCGGGAAATAAGTCAGAAAAATTGACCCTTTGCGTAGCAATGGTCGGGAGCACCCACTGGAGCGCATCGGGTACACGTGTCCCCGGATTACGCAGAATTAGCACCGAGTTGAGGAGTTTGTATCATGGGTATTTTATCGTTTCTATTCGGGAAAAGTGGTTCTCGAAATGTCAGTCCAGAAAATTTGCCATGGTATGGAGCCACTTCTATTTATAAATTCATAGAGAATCATCTTGATAAAGAAGGCGCAAAATTGACCAAAATTGGAGAAAAGCTACCGGATGATGAGAAGTTTAACAAAGGGAAAAGACTAAAATTCATAGCCGGGTGTAAAGATAATGTTTTCTGGGAAGCGCCATTAAAGACACGGAATAAAAACATCAAGCAAGTTTTTTCTTTGGTGAGGCAAATAGTCCGGAAGAAAGAATTAAGCGGAAAGATATCTTTATATAATTTGCTGATTAAAGATGAATTGTCTTTGTTTGTAGACCAGGTGCTTGAGCTAATCGTTAAAAATAAGACTTTCTCGGACCCTTACCTGCACGACTATGCTGTCTGGCTGGCGAAGGGATCTCCTGATAGAGGACCGGTCAAATTCGGAATTGCCTTGCTGGGGGCTAGCGGGGGCGAAGCTGACGTTGAAATTATTAAACTGCTCGGTAAGCACGACGAATTCACGCTGTATAGCGTGGTTGCTATGATTAACATATTAGAAAACCCTCTTAATGAATTATGGGATTTAGCTAAATGCGTGGATGGTTGGGGAAAAATCAATGCGGTTGAGAGAATGCCAAAATCAGACAATCCGGAAATTAAAGACTGGTTATTACGCCATGGTTACAACAACAATATTATGAATGAATATCTGGCATATCAATGTGCCACTAACGGAGATTTAAAAACGGCCTTGTCGCAGGATAATTTAGATGATGAATTGTTAAACTCGGCTGGCGATATAATTAAAGCACTTATTAACGGCGGTCCAACCAAAAATATAATGGATTATGAGGATGGAATCTATGTAATTGAAAGATACCTTAAGCTCATCGAGTCAAAAGCAAATACGATAGAGCATTTCATTACAATAGCTGTAATTAGGGATTTCTTATCATCATATAAAAACAAAGAGGAAAAGACTAAAAAGCTCATCCTGGAGGATGGCTTACGTGATAACCTGTTGCAGATTACTCAAGGTATTATTAATCGACCGAAATGGTCAGAGATTGTTAAGAGTAAATTTAAGACAGATAATTATGCGGAATTCTTTGACGTCAACCGGGTCGCCAAATGGCTTGGATTGGATATGTGGGATGTTTACTGGGAACGACTAAACAAAAAGCCGTTCGAGGACGGACGTTGGTATGATATAATGACCGCGGTAAACTCCGAGCGCATTAAGGTTATTGTGGATTACGCCTTAAAAGTACTCCCCTTAGATAAAGTTGCAACCGGTCCCGCAGATGAGGCTGGAGGTGGAGAAGAGTATAAGATTCACAGGTGTTTGGATTTTATCTTACAGAATCTGGGCAAATATCCATCTGTTGGGATCTTTTTGGTAAAAGCAGGATTGAGAAGTCCGGTAGTCAGGAACAGAAACCTAGCTCTAAGAGTATTATCCGAATGGGGCAAGAAGAATTGGGATGCAGAGGTGGAAGACATCTTGAAAGAATTACTTTCGATTGAACCTCTCGAAGATGTTAAAAAAAGAATCAAACAAGTATTGCAAAATAAACCCTTAAAGTAATGCAATACACATCCTACATCCTGAAACACATGTTCACTACGTTGTCTCGCAGTAGCGAGTTCCCAGTGCGCTTCGTCCGCCGGACGAATGCTTCTGACCAGTGCGTTGCACAGGGCAACCGGCTGTAACCCTGGTTTGGGTCGATGACAGGGCCGATGACACACACCTGCCGGCGAAACCTGCTAAATACTTGACTTGAAAGACATCGTTTTTGTAAAGTAGCCCTTATGATCAAAATTGCTCGTAGCAATCTGGGGATACATAATTAAGGAGGTTGATATGTCTTACAAAGCATTCAAGGGCAAGTGGCAGGCGTTCGGGGACAAGCCCATTATCAGTATGCCTCCCGGTGCGCTCCAGCCGCCGGCTGGATGCTCCCGACCAGTGCTTTGCACAGGGCTGTCCACCGGTCTGATTTGTTTTAATAAGGCCTGTTATGATACCTTTATCAAGCCCACTAACTGCAAGTATGTTAAGCTCTATTACGAGCCGGATATGAAGAAGGTGGCATTCACATTCCGCAATGACAGGAAAGGCGAGTTTGTGCTTCCGGTCAATCTGACCAAGACCGGCGTTCTGGCTGTGGTTAATGGCAAGACTTTCTTTAACCAGTTCGGAATCAAATACCCGGAGCAGAGCCGGTCATTCCCGGTCCATCAGACCAAGCCATCAAGCGGAATTAATGGGATTGAGATCAAGCTCACCGAATATATGTCCAACCGCTAAGGCATTTCTGTAATTCACCGACATCATATATAACTGAATTCTTTAGGTATGGGTAGGGCGCTATACCAGTATGGATGGTGTACTATACTAGTATGGATAGTATGCCTTAGGGGTATGGGAGGTGTGGCACAGGGGTATGGGAGGTGTGGCACAGGGGTATGGGAGGAATGGCACAGGGGTATGGGAGGTGTGACACAGGGGTATGGGAGGTGTGCCGCAGGGGTATGGGAGGAATGGCACAGGGATATGGGAGGTGTGCCACAGGGGTATGGGAGGTATGGCGCAGGGATATGGGAGGTGTGGCACAGGGGTATGGGAGGAGTGACACAGGGGTATGGGAGGAATGACACAGGGGTATGGGAGGAATGGTACAGGGATATGGGAGGTATGGTAAGGGGGTATGGGAGGTGTAGTAGGGGGGTATGGGGGGTGGCGGTATAGGGGTATTGCCGGTTTTTGCCGGTTTTGCTACAGCTTGCTACATTTATACCAGAAAATACAAAATTTGCCACGAAGGCACCAAGGCACTAAGGGCATATTTTAACGGTCTCCCGTAGGGACAACCCCCTGCCCCCTTTGTTAAGGGGGACTAATGGGTAGTGTATTGGTGGCTACGGTTTTTCTTGAATTTGTCCGGAATCAATGTAATCTGCGGCTATGAATAAACCGCTGGGATTAAACGAGGTCTGTTATTATCTGGGCGTTTCGCGCTGGACCCTGATGCGCTGGATAAAGAAGGGCATACTGCCGGCCCAAAAATTGGGCGGACGGTGGGTGGTTGAGGAACGCATCCTGCATAAGTTTTCTATTGAACGCGACAGCGCCTTATTCAGCGCCAAGTCATCCAGGAAACCAGCCACTGTATCTGATATTATTTCCTCTTATGGCCGGCGCCAGGCCACCTATCAGGATAATAAGCCGTTGAAGTTAAAAGAGGTGATGGATGTCCTGGGCGTCTGCCGCCGGACCATCACCGGATGGATTAGCCAGGGCAAGATAGCCGCCAGCAAAATGGGCGGGCAGTGGGTGGTCTGGGAAAACGATTTGAATGAGTTTGTCAAGCGCCGGATGCTTTTTCTGGATGATGCGGCCGTAAAGATGAGGTTTTTCAGCTCCAGTGTTCTGGAGCAATACCGGAAGGATACCAGATATTACGTGCACGAGGCGGCGTTCCACGGCCGGGTGGGCAACAAAGAGGAGCGGGAGAAAATGCACCAGAAACGTTCCCTGACCAAGCGGCATCCGCATCTCTGGTCCAAGGAATACTTCGGCAAGGATGACTACAAATTAATGGACAGCCGCTCGTTTGCCGAACTGCTCTTCTGGAAGGTGCGGCACAAGGACGGCGGCTGGATGATTGCAATTGACCCGCGGGCATTTCACCTGATACCGGAACCGGAGCGGCGCAAGTGGTCTGTCTTTGAAGCGCACAATCCGGTTTATTAGACAGAATAACTCTAATAAAATTTATATTATAGATTGTCACGCGTCCCGCCTGACATTGGGACGCTCGCAATGACGTCACTGCAGGTAAACACACCCCTTACCCCTCCCCGAAATAATCGGGACTCCGTTGCGACTCTGCTTAATAGAGGGGAATCCTATCCGCTTTGCTACGGGATAATTCGCACTAACTCATCACTTTCGAAGTGCGAGTAAACAACCCCCTAACCCCCTTTTCTAAGGGGGAATGGAGCGCTACTTCATTTCCTGGATGGTGATGCTGTTGAAAAAGACCTGGCCGTTTTGGACCATCAGGCCAATGGCCGGTGAGGCGGAGACCAGGTTGTCCTTAATCATTTTGCCGTCCAGGATGGCCTTATAGCGGTTGTTTTCCCTGATTAACTCGAATTTGTGGACGCTGGACACGCCGATGGAACTGCTGAGCGAGACGACATCATAGTCGTTTTTATCGCCGCCATAAATGAAACCGACCGGGTCGGTCTTGGAGGAGCGGTTGCGTTCGATGGAGAATTTTACCGTCAGGGTGTATTGCGCCGGGACCTCGCCTTTCCAGAGCAGGATGGCTTCCGAGTTTGACACCCTGGGGTCGGCCTCGATTTTGCCTTCTTTGACGCGCCAGTTCTGGTATTTATCGGTTCCCCAGACATTGGCTTCGGGCGGATATTGGTCTTTTATCTCCCAGTCATTCAGGTCCTTGCCGTTGAAAATATGCTGGATTTGGCCGGCCTCGGCTTTTTTGGCATCGGGGCTGAATTTCCGGAGCGGCTCGAAGTTTTTCTTCATTTCTTCCAGTTGCATGTTATCGGAATCAAGCCTGAAGGCCATCTCGAAGTCAGCGTTCATCTGGGCCAGGTCATTCTTTTTCCAATAGGCCAGCCCGCGCCAGGCATAGGCCGGGGCGCATTTCGGGTTAATCTTTATCGCTTCGTTGCAGGTGGCGACCAGGTTGTTATATTCGCCGTTATAGAAGAGCGTTTGGGCCACCCGGAGATAAGATTCGGCGCGTTTATTGGCCGGGTCGTTAGCGCCCGGGTCGCTTTTCGGCTCGACCGGGGCCCGGGGAGCGCCTAATTTGGCCGACAAATCCTGGGCGCTCTTGTTGGCCGGGTCCACCAGCAGGAGATATTGGAGGACGCGCCAGGCAAAGGAATTGTATTTCTTGTTGGCGCAGTCCGTCGCCAGCGTCGAGGCGGACGCGGTATAGCCGGTCTTTATGGCGGTGAATTTCTTGCCGTTGGGGTCGATCTTATCCAGCGCCTGGGATGTCTGGGACATGAGTTTTTCGTCGTCCTTGGACATGAATCTCTGTTTCAGGCATCTGGCGCAGAGCCGGTAGCTGTTGAGCGCCTTTTTGTTGTCGCTAAGTTTCTTGTAGCATTCGCCCAGGTTAAACAGGGCATCGGGGAAATCGGCCCGGTAGGACATGGCCTTGTTAAATTTCTCCACGGCCTCCTCATACTTGTTGGCTTTGAGGAGCTCCAGGGCGGACTGGTAATAGAGGCTGGCCAATTCGCTGTTTTCGCCGGCGGTCTTGTCCTTCAGTGATTTATTCATCTCTTCCCGGGCTTTTTTCAGCAGGCCCGCTGCCTCCTCGTTGTTCCGGTCCAGCTGGCGGGCCAGGGCCAGGATTTCCTCGGCCAGGATATAATCCTCTTCGTTGATGCACTGGTTTCCCAGATCCAGGAGCTTGAGCATGAGTTCCTTGTTAAGGGCGGTTATCTTTTCCTCCAGCATCCGGAATTTCTCGGTCTTGCGCAGGGTGTCATCGCGCAGCTTAATCATTTCTTCGGACGGCGCCGGGAGGGCGTTGATGATTTCCACGCATTGCTGGTAGTATCCGTAGCCGGATTCCTCGTCTTTGAGGGTGGTGCAGATGTCGCCGAGTTTGGCGTAGGCATCGGGGAAATTCTTGTTATAAGTGATGGACTTGATGAAGAGTTCCCGGGCCTTGTCATACTGTTTGGATTTTAACGAGGCCAGGCCCAGGCCGTAGAACTCGCGGGCCGCTTCCTGGGCTTCTATGTCGGGTTCTTTGGATTTGGGTTTTTCTTCTGCGGGTTTATCCTTCTCCTTGGGCGGCTCTTTTGCCGTCGGGGGCGGTTGAGATGATTCATTGTCCAGGACCTTGAGCGAGCGGGCGTGCTTGAGGGTGCCGTTGATTTCCTTGAACTTACCGGAAATGATTTCGGCATCCTTGCCGGTGAATACGTCAATCACATCCATGCAGATGTTCTGCGCCTTCATCAGCATTTCAATGGCCTTGTCCAGCGCGGCGTTGCGTTCAGTCCGGTTGTCTATCTTGTTGGCGCCGGCGGTAAGTTTCTGCGCCTCGGTCAGGAGGTCGGTTAGTTCTTTGTCAATGGTTTGGGCGTCCTTGTAGATGCACTTGATGCGGTCTCTTTTGACGATTATTTCGCCGTCTTCGGTGGCAATCTTTACTTTATCGCCGTCGTCGGTTATCTTGCCGATATACTTGCTGCCGTCTTTGAGGATGACCACCTCGGACAGGGCCGGGGCGGCAATCGTGAGAAAAGTAACGATGACGGCCAGCAGAACGGTAATCTTCAATCTGGACATATTACTTTACTGTATTGTTAGACTGTTGAGAACCCAACTTTTGCTAAACAAAATAATAATTCTCCGGAATAAGCAATTATCTATTTGTTCTGGCCGTAGTTAGCGTATTTTTTCTGGAATTTCTCTATACGCCGGGCGGTATCCACGTATTTTTCCTTGCCTGTGTAGAAGGGGTGGCACTTGGAGCAAATCGAAACGGCGATTTTATCTTTGGTGGAACGCGTCTGGAATGACTCGCCGCAGGCGCAGGTAACGGTGGCATCTTTGTAGTCCGGGTGAATCTTTTCTTTCATAGCGGTATCTTAACTCCTTTGTTTATAATATAGTATCCTTTTACCATGAGATTATATAAATGTCAAGTAAAATGAGCAGATAACTTACGATAATTTATCGTAAGTTATAGACACAAGCCGTCTGCGAATTTGATCCCGCTGAAGAGCGGGATAACGGTCATAATTTATAAATTATTCTGGTTACGGATATTCCCAGGTGTCGTTAAGCCGGGCGCCGTTATATCCGCCGAAGATAATAATCCTCCGGCGGGCCGAGTCGTAGGCAATGGAATGCCAGTACCGGGCCAGCGGTTTGTTGGCCGTGGTTTTCTGGGTCCAGGTCGTGCCGGTCCATTCCCAGGTATCATCCATGTAGCCGCCGGATTCCTGGCCTCCGAAAAGGACAATCTCCTGACGCAGGGTGTCATAGACCGCCGTGCAATACGCCCGGGCCGATGGTTTGGCCGGCGGGTTTAGCTGGGTCCAGTTAGCGCCGTTCCATTCCCACATATCGTTTTTTAGCTGGCTGTCCCGGCCGCCGAACAGGATAATCTTCTGGCTGGCATAGTCATAGGTGATAGCGTGTCCGGTTCGCCCGGACGGCTTATTAACCGGGTTTTTGTTTACCCAGTTGATGCCGTCCCATTCCCAGGTATCGTTGAGATAGGTGCCGGAGATAACGCCGCCGAACAGGACGATTTTCTGGCGCTGGGCATCGTAGGTCAGGGAATGCCCTTCGCGCGCCGGCGGCTTAGCCGACGGGTTTTTTTCCGTCCAGTCCGCGCCGTCCCATTCCCAGGTGTCATTCTTGCCGACCAAGTCCATTCCGCCGAAAAGGATAACCACTTTTCGGTTGGCATCATAGGCCAGGGCGTGATTGCGCCGGCCGGGCGGTTTATTGCTGGAGTATTGCCAGACCCAGTTCGTGCCGTCATAAAGCCAGGTGTCATCGCGGTTATCGCTGTCCCAACCGCCGAAGAGGACCATCTGACCGTGTTCGGCATCGTAGGCGCTGGCGTGCAGCCAGCGGGAGGTCGGCTTGTCTGTGGTGCTGATGGAAATCCAGGTGGCGGCAATGGTGGTGGCCGTAATTTCGTTGGAGGTCGAGCTGTCCCCAACCGCATTATAGGCCAGCACAGTATAAGTGTAAGCGGTCAGGTCATTGAGGGCGGTATCGGCGAAACTGACGACGTTGGCGGCTGCCGTGCCGACTTCCGTAAATTGCACTTCACCCGGCGATTGGCGTTTTATCCTGAAGCCATCTTCATTGCTGGAGTTGTCCTGCCAGAGGAGATTTATCCTGTAAGAGCTGACCGCCGTGCCGGTCAGGTTGGACGGAGCCAGCGGCGTGATTGATGACGGAGACGGAGTGGTGACAGAGATGGCATTGGAATAATTGCTCATACCGACTGAATTCCAGGCCCGGACCCGGTAATAATATGTAGTGGTTTCAGTGACTGAGAGATGGGATAACGCATTGTTGTTGGCGGCCGGATTGCCAATCTGATAATAATCCGGTTCGGATTCCTTTCTTGATTCCACGGCAAAGCCGTCCTCGTTGTTTGAATTATCGTTCCAGAGGAGATTGACCTGGACCGGCGAGACCGCAGTGCCGGTGAGATTAGAAGGGGCGTTGGGTGGAAGAGACAAGGTAATCGCCGAGAGGACGCCAGAATAAAGGCTGTTATAAAGATTATACGCCCTGATGCGGTAGTAGTAAGTGGTGTTGGGGGTTAGCGTATTATCAGCGTGGCTGGTGACATTAGCCGCGACCTGGGTTATTTCCTCGAATGTGCCGCCCGGAATTTTGCGTTCTATCTTAAATCCGGTTTCATTATTGGATTCATCGTTCCAGAAGATATTTATCTGGCTGGCCGAGACCGTTTCCAGGCGGGTGATGACCGGAGCGGACGGCGGACCGACGGGTGTGGTAACCGAGGCTTCGTCAGAATACGAACTGTAGCCACCCTCGCCAAAGGCGCGGATCCGGTAATAATAGGTGTTTTGCGGCTGGATATTGTTATTGTCATCATAGGAGGTGAAATTCGCCAGCAGGGAGAGTATCTGGACGTAAGTGCCGCCGGTCTTCTTGCGTTCCAGTTTAAATGTCTGCTCGTTACCGGAGTTGTCATCCCACTCCAAGGCAATTTCGTTATATGAAAGGGCGGTAGCGGATAAAGCCGAGGGCGCCAGGGGCGGCGGTCCTTTGGTGGTAATAGCGGTTGAAGTGGCCGGCGGCGATGAATTGCCAAAGGAATTATAGGCGGTCAGCCGGTAATAATAGGTGCTGGTGGCGGTGACGGTCTGGTCGGTGTATGATACGGTGCTGCCGGATGACGAAACCGCGCCGGTCTGGGTGATTTCCGTCCACGAGTCAACGCCATTAGGCGAGCGTTCGATCTTAAATCCCTCCTCGTTATCTGATTGGTCGGTGAACCGGATGGTCAACTCGTATCCGTAAACCGTGGAGGTAACCGGGGTTGATGGCGCGGCGGGGTTATAGGTCGGCGGCGGATAAGTCGTATCCGAGGCGATATCGGAATAATCGCTGTAATTGCCGGCCGTTGAATCATAGGCCCGGACCCGGTAATAATAGGCAGTGCCGGCCGATAAGGTCCGGTTGCTGTAAATCTCGGCGTTATCGGCGGTGGTGGCAATTTCGGTCCAGGAGCCGGTGCCGTTCGGCGAGCGTTCTATCCTGAATTCGGTTTCGTTATTGGAATTATCGCGCCACTGGAGATTTATCTGGCTGGATGAGACGGCCCAGGCTTCAAGCTGGTCCGGCGCCAGGGGCAGCCATGACGGCGTGGTCACCGTGGATACATCGGAATATCCGCCATAACCGCCGTCATTCCAGCCGTATAGCCGGTAATAATAAGTCGTGCCGGGCATAACCGCGGTGTCAATCCACGATGTGGTGTTGGAAATCGGACTGGTTATCTCCTGGAAATTACCGCCTTCGGTTTTGCGCTCTATCTTGAATCCGGTTTCATTATTGGAATTGTCAGTCCACTGGAGCGAGACCTGATAGGGGACTCCGGCATTAGCCGTGGTGGTCAGTCCCGATGGCGCCGTTGGCGGCATGGGCTGAGTGGTGGCCGAGAGTTCATTGGAATTGGAACTGTCGCCCAGAAAATTATACGCCCTTAACCGGTAGTAATATTTTGTCTCGGGCAGAAGCGAGGTGTCCGAGAAAGAAATCACATCTGTCGCGACAGTGGTAATCACGCTGTAAGTCCCGTTGACGGTGGTTTTGCGTTCTATTCTGAAGCCTTCCTCGTTAAACGAGTTATCCTGCCAGCGGATGTCTATTTGCTGGAAAGAGAAGGTGTTGGCCTGCAGGAGCAGGGGGTTGTCAGGCGGGCCGGGCAGGGTCTGGGCTTCGGCCTGGTTGGAAGATGGGCTGTTCCCGCCGCTGTTGAATGCCTTAACGCGATAATAATAAAATGTCTCCGATGACAGGTTTGTATCCGCATAGTAGGTGGTATTGGCATTTACAGAGGCGAGGTATGAGAATCCGCTTTGTCCCTGTTTTTGGCGTTCAATGACGAAGCCGGTTTCATCCGTGGAGTTATCGTCCCAGGAAAGATTAATCCGCGAGGGAAGCGTGGCGTCAGCCGTGAGGTTCGAAGGCGCTTTGGGCGCGGCGCTGCTGCCGCTGTTGTCATCTCTGAAGAGACAACCGTTGGTGATGGATAAGAGCAGAAAGACAAGAGATGAAAGGACAATTATATCCCGCCTTTTCATATATATATTATACCTTATTGAGATAAATAAATCAAGTAGATATTGACAAAATTGTAACAATGTATAAAATTAGTCGCCATCAATGGTGAGATATGGGAATTTGATATTGCTTTGAGCGAGTATTAGAAATATTGTGATAATCGATTAAAGTTATGAAACAGACACTTTTGTGGTTTGTCATTTTGGTTTCTGCTTTGGTGTTCCTCGGTTATTTCAGTAGATTTGGTATGACTGAAAAAGGAGAGATTATGAAAGAGATTACACTCCCTGCCGCCAAGGCAACCGGCCAGATGCCGTTGGAAGAGGCTATTCAGAAACGCAAATCCGTGCGCAAATATTCTACCAAGGAGCTGACCTTGGAGCAGGTGGCGCAGATTCTCTGGGCGGCTAATGGCGCCAACCCGCGCACCAAGAACTTCATTGCCCGCAATGTCCCGTCCGCCGGCGGAATCTTTCCGATGACGGTTTACCTGTTGAATAAGAACGGGATTTATCGCTATCAGCCATTAACCCATTCCCTGGCGCTGGTAAAGGAAGGTGACGCGAGAAAGGAATTATGCGAGGCGGCATTCGGCCAGGGGTTTATCAAGCAGGTGCCGGTTGATTTGGTGATTACGGCCGATGTGGCCAAATGCGCCCAGCGCTATGGCGAACGCGCCCAGAGATATACGGATATCGAAGCCGGGCATATCGGGCAGAATGTATCGCTGCAGGCCGTATCACTGGGTTTGGGCACGGTCATGATCGGCGCCTTTAATGACGAGGCGGTCAAAGATGTCCTGGCTCTTCCGGATAATGAATCTCCGCTGTATATTATCCCGGTCGGCTATGCCGACGAGTAAATGAGGCAGAGGGTATTCTGAGTTTTACTGTTCAGTGATGCGGTTTTTTTCTTGTCTCAAAGCATCTTTCGTCTATAATAGCCATTATGGTATCCCTTGAGCTTTTGCTAACCCTGAATTCCCTGCGGATTGGTTCGGCATTCTACGAGCGGTTGCTGCGACATTTCGGCTCGGCTGAGGCCATCACACGGGCAAGCCCGGAGAAAATACTCAGGATTCCGCGGGTTTCCACATTTGCCGGAGAACTGCCCAAGGCATTGAGGGAGCAACGGGGCCGGCAGGAATTGGAGCTGGCCCGAAAACACGGCATCAAGGTCATCTCGTTTGAGGATGCGCAATATCCGCCCCGGCTTAAATCAATCTTTGATTATCCCCTGGTGCTATATGTCAAGGGTAATATCAAGGTGCTTGACAATGATCTGGCTGTTGCCATCGTCGGGACACGGCATAACAGTATTTACGGGCAGATGCAGGCCGAGCGGATGGCTTATACCCTGGCGCAGCGCGGGTTCTGCGTGGTCAGCGGCCTGGCCCGGGGCATTGATACCTATGCGCATCAGGGTGTGCTGAAGGTCAAAGGCGGCCAGACCATTGCGGTCCTGGGCAACGGCCTGAAACACGTCTATCCGGCTGAGAACAAGAAACTTCTGGAACGAATCTGCGAGAACGGGGTCGTAGTTTCCGAATTGCCCTTTGCCATGGCGGTTAATAAGATAAATTTCCCGACCCGCAACCGAATTATCAGCGGCCTGAGTTTGGGCACGGTGGTGATAGAAGCGCCATTAAGAAGCGGCGCCTTGATTACGGCTGACTTTGCCCTGGAACAGGGACGGGAGGTTTTTGCCCTGCCTGGCAAAGTGGATAACCCGTCCAGCCAGGGATGCCATAAACTGATTAAACAGGGCGCCAAGCTCATTGAAGGCGTAGAAGATATCCTGGATGAACTCAATATTCCTTCTCCGGCCAGAGAGGTGTCAGTTGGCGCGCGCCTGGTTCAATCGCTGAGTGCCGATGAAAAGTCCTTATTGTCTATACTGGATGCCTCAGAGCAATTGAGCATAGACGATATTATAGACCGGGTTAAACTGCCGTCTTCCCTGGTTTTGACCACGCTCCTGACCCTGGAAATGAAGAAACTGGTCAGGCAGATGCCCGGGAAGAGTTATATTAGAATGTAGTTATGCGATTTGAATATCCACTGGTTCTGTTAGCGATTCCGTTAGCGATAGGGCTGTTGGCGATAATGGAGTTCAGGGCCAGGAAGACAACGCTTCACGCTCGGAGTTTATCCCGCCCAGTGCGGGGCTATACGCTATACACTTCCCTATGCCTGCGCTCGCTTATAATTATTCTGCTTGCCTTTATTGTGTCTGGATTCCGGATAAAAGCCCAGCCTCAAAACCTCTGCCGGATTTATCTGATTGATGATTCCGCCAGCGTGTTTCTTGATAATGATAAGCTGCTGGCATCTATAAATGCTAACATTAAGCAATTAGGCAGGAATGATGTGAGCCGTATTTTATATCTGACCTCTACGGATAAGACAGTGACTAATATCGAAAAGGCGATTTTATCAGCCAAGGGGTCATTCCCGGCCGGGTATCGCAAGGAGATATTACTGTTTAGTGATGGTAACGAGACTGAAGGCGATGCCCGGAAGGTTATTCCGTATCTCAAGCAGGAGGGAATTACGCTTTATACTATCCCGATTGGGCCTAATGAGATAGTAGATATAAAGATAGACAGTGTTGAGGCGCCGAAGTTCGTACGGGAAGGCCAGCCCATAGAACTAAAATGCCGCATATCCAGCACGGTTAATACCATGGTCGATATCCAGGTTTATAGCAATGGTAAACTGATAGGGGAGGCAGACAGGATATCATTATTGAAGGACCAGGATAATCTCGTGGTCGTCAACCTGCAGGCCCAGGCCGAACCAATCCAGTATTATGAAATAAATGTTTCATCTCGAGAACTGCATGAGATAGTAGTGGAGAATAATACCCGGCAAGAGGTTATCCAGAAGATAGGGAAGCCGAAGGTATTATATTTTCCGAGTATTATGATTTCGAATCCAGTACATAGGATGATTCCCCGGATTATCGGATCCGACAATGCATTTGAATTAAAAATAGGGGATATACCGAACGCATTCAAATTATATGACATCATTATAATTGATAATCTTCATTTTAATGAAATTCCTTTTGTGAAAGAGGTAATAATACCGTTTGTTTCCAATGGGGGTGGATTATTGATAGTGGGCGGGCAGAATAGTTTTGGATTAGGTAATTATCAGAATAGCGAGTTTGAGAAGATTCTGCCGGTCTATGCCACGCCGCCTGAGGATTTGTCGCTTGTCGTAATACTGGATGCCTCAGGCAGCATGGATGAGATATCAGGTGTTGCAGGCAAGAACAAGTTCCAAGTGGCATCAGAGGCATTGGAGAGTTTTGCTGCTCTGCTCAGCAAGATAGACAGGTTGGAGGTAATGGCATTTAATCAGGGATATGAGACGATTTTACCGTTCCAGAATGCGGATGATATTGTTTCTAAACTAAAAGATGGTATTGCCAGGGTCAGGCCGACCGGACCGACTGCCATTCTTCCGCCGCTGCAGAGGGCAATCAATACATTGAGCAATTCGCCGTCCGCCAAAAGGCACATCATTTTGTTATCGGACGGACATAGCACTACTAACGAAGCGCTGGATGGTTTTAAGCAGATGGCTGACAAACTCCGTCAGAATAACATTACGATTTCAGTCATTGCCACTGGTGGAAATATCAATGAGGAAACCTTAAAGGCGCTTACCAAAGAGGGAGGGGGCGGAAAAATCTATCGGCTGAATAGTAAAGATAAAGACAGTTTAGCCGTTAACCTAAAAGAGGATTTATCGGCCCACAAGGGGTTCTATCGCGAGGCGGAAAGTTTAGTCGTTTCAGCATTAATAAAAGACGATATCCTTAAGGGCATCGGCAATATTCCGCAGATTTCCGGATATAACCGCACCGCCTTAAAGCCTAATTCGCGTCTGGCGGCGTCCGTGTTAGGCGGCGAGCCGATTATAGCTGACTGGCAGTACGGCCTGGGACGGGTGATGGTCCTGACCACCTCGCTTGATTCCAAATGGACGGTCAGATGGGATAAATGGAATGGGTTAGGGCAGATGATAACCCAGTCATTGCGTTATCTTACCGCTGATATCGGCCAAAATCAGCTATTTGATATCTCAACAGAGGTGCTGGCTGATGGCAGTATTAAATTAGTGGTGAAAGCGCCTGATAATTTACAGCTTGATGCGCAAGTTGAGCCGCTTACCGAAATGGCTACTGATATTCAGACCGTACGGATTTTACAGGTTGCGATTGGCAAATATGAGGCGATTTTGCCGTCTCAAGAAGGGATTGTCATCTCCGTGTTTTACCAGAAAGAGGGCAGTAAACAATTACTTGGCCGGGTTCCGGTAGTTGCCCAGTATGCAAGCGAATGGCGCAGGTTCACGCCGGATATGGGGTTCTTGAGAAACATAGCAGGATCAACAGGGGGGAAGCTATTCACCGCCGATGAATTTATAAAAGGAGCTACGCTAAATGCGATTAACAATAAATCCGAGACATCCTACCGTAATATAAGTGCCATATTGATACTGGCGGCATTAGGCGTATTTCTAGCAGACTTGTTAATCAGGCGATAGTCACTAAATCCGTTGATGCGTTACTTCTTCTTGATATTTTTCTCTGAATCATCATCAGAGGAGTCTTTTCCTGTTTTATCTTCAGATTTATCATTGTTTTCCGTGTTTTCATATAACAGGGTGACATCCTTAATCTGAAGCTTGCCATCCTGCATAACAATAACGATGCGGCCTCGCTTATCAAGCCCAATCTTTTCCAGTTCCTCATCCTTGAGAGTATGGGATCCGATCTCGTTTCCGTTACATGATGCTGATATTTCTGTCCCTCTGGACGTGAATTTTAGGGTATTCCAGTCGTTGTTCTTATAATCGACATCTTCCAGTGATTCGCTTTCCCACGGTTTAAGAACTTGAACAAGAATAGATCCATATCCGGGGATGGTTTCGTAGTCCCGGTAGCTTCCCATCACCTGTACTTTTTTACCGCTTGTATCTATACTCGCTCCGACAAAATTGTAATCGTCGTTCATTTTGCAAATGATAAATGCCGGTCCTTTGTCTGGTCCGATTTTACCCTGGAATTTGAAGATGATACTTATGGTATAGTCAAGGCAGGTTGGTTCTTTGTAACGTATCATAGTGTACTCGGAGGCGCAATTGATAGTGGAATCTTTTACTGTCCACCCGCCCGCTTCCTCATCTTCGTCATCCTGTTCCCAGTTATTGATATCCTTGCCATTGAATAGTTTAATCTCGGTAGTTACAGAGTTGGTGGAGCCTTCCTTGGATTTTAGTTCGCAAATACGCAGCATCTGGTTGAGGTCACTGGTATTTTCCGTCACCGGCATTGTCCCGCCATATTTCCCTTTCAATTCATCAAGGTTTTGTTTGGCTTCAGACCATTTGCCGGATTTGAATAAATCCACTGTTTTATTCAACAGCACTTCCGCCTCTTCGTCTTTTAATCCATCGGCGCCTTCACGGAAATGGAATTTCATGACATAGTTCTTCCATTGTTCTTCCAGCTCTTCCATATTGATAGGCGTTTTTCCGTCCTTGGAGACGAAGCTATATTTATAGACGTCATCTAATGTCTTGATTTGACTATCTTTTTTCTTGCCGGCATTAAACTGGGTATAGTCCATAAATGCGTTGAAAAGCCGCCCCATGATGTAGAAGTAATCGCCGGCCGGATATGGCTTGGTTTTATCCTCTTTTTTGGGATAGGTAAGGAGGAAATGAATAAATGACCAGGCCTCGGCATAGCAGAGCGAACCGTTAGTGTAAAAAGTCCTTTTGTCCATTTTCATCAGGTCTGCCAAGGGATAATATTTCTTGTTTCGGATGGCTCTTTGAATAGTCGGCAGTCTTCCCGTGGCAATAGGGCCTTTATGCAGGCACATTCTGAATTTTCCGTCTCTCACTTCGGAATTGCCCATACAATCGGCCACGCCCTCATCGTACCAGCGGGGCACGCCTTCTATTTCCTCATAAGGCCTGCCGAAAATCATATGATGGAATTGATGGACGCCCTCATGGGACAGATAATTATATATTTTTTCCTTATTTTTAGAGAAGAAACCGCACAGATATTTTTCCGAAGGGCTGTAAAAGGCGCCGGCATTCCCCAGGAGGGTTCCTTTGACAAACTGTTTCCGGTTCTTGTACATCTTGATTTCAAATGGTTTTCCCAATGCGCCGCTCCAGTTGAGGAGTTTAGAAAGGGCATTAAAAGACAGTTCCATCCGGTCCAGCAGTTTTCTGCCGTCTGTCTCGGGCGCCGTGGTTCTCAGGGTATAGTGGCTCTCGGCGCTTTTCTTCAGTTTGAGCCATTCCTTGTCGGGCGGGTCTTCACCGCCGTACCGCTGCGCCCAGATAACAATACCGATAAGAAATATCAAACAAGCGGATGTTATCAAAAGAGGCCAATTCGAGATTCTCTTGATTATCATAACATTTCTCCTTTGATATAGTATGAGGTTATTATTTGCCGGTTACCTCAGCCGTTAAGTAAAGGGCTCAAACGCAATGGCGCCTAAGCAAGATGGTTTTTTACCAATACCGTTACTATTAATATAACCGGTCCGCCTAATTTGTCAAGTAGAATATAATAATTTATAGGCCGGTATAATTATGCTGATTGCGCTATTAGAGTTTACGGATAACTCCAGCTCCTGCGTGCAGGGGCTGGGTTGGAGATGATATTTCTCCGGGAGAGGTTATATTCAGTTTCGCAGGATAAGATAATACAGGGCGGATACCACCGTGGCGATAGAATTAGCCGTATCATGTATTCCGTTGACAAATTAGGGCGATGGCGATGATTATGACGATTACAATTAAGCGCTATTCTTCTTTAATTTAAGTATATTTCAGGGCGATGCCTTCAATGATGTTGGCTACATCTTCACAACGGTCTGTAGCTGTTTCCAGGTCCTGGTATATTTCCTTCCATTTGATGACCTTGATGGCGTCGTTGGTATCGAAGAGTTTGGCCATGGCCTGATGCATCAGTTGGTCGCCTTCATTCTCGTAGGTATGAATCTGGACGCAGTGGGTAATAAGTTCCCGGTGATTCTTGATATTACGCAGGTCGTGGATGCTGTGTTTCAGGATTTCCGTGGCCTTTTTCAACACCTCGGCGAATGACAGGGCTTCCGGCGTAATGGCATCTATTTTATAGAGGGCCAGACGGCTGGCCGCGCCATCCATCAAATCCACGATATCATCCATTCTGGTAATTAGGTGGTAGATATCCTCTCGGTCAATTGGTGTGACAAATGTTTTATTGAGCATTTCGATGGTTTCGTGGGTGATTAAATCGCCCTTGTGTTCCAGGTCTTTAATCTTCTTGACATCCTCCTGGATAGAAGCCGGAAACTTACTGAGATAATCATGTAGCGCATTGGCCGTATCCGCCGCATTAGAGGCGGCTTTTTCAAACAGCTCATAGAAGGCCTTGTCTTTTCCGATGATTGAACCAAACATAATATAGTCCCTTTCTTTTGTGGGTGTTAACCCCGAACATAAGCCAGATTACTTATTTTTCAGTAGGTTAATAAATAGTCGCATTTAACCAAACACGTAATATTTATACAAATATTATGTGCGGGGTCAATTAAAGAAGGCGTTTTTATTACGAAGGATAGGGGGATGATAAAAGGGGCTCCGAATTATAACTCCGGAGCCCCTTTTTTGGTTTAGTCCAGACGTCAGTTAAAATAGTCCCAGAATCTTGCCGTTTTCATCCAGGTCGTAGTGGGTGCCGGCCGGGACAGATGGCAAACCGGGCATGGTTCTCATCTCGCCGCAAAGCGGATAGAGGAAGCCCGCGCCGACCGAAGCCCGCACATCCCGGATCGGTAGGGTAAATCCGGTTGGTCTGCCTTTCAGTTCTGGATCGTGCGAGATTGACAGATGCGTCTTGGCCATGCAGATGGGCAATTTGTCATAGCCCAGTTCCGTATAGAGTTTAATCTTGCGGTTGGCTAGCGCTTCATAGCGGACATCCTTGGCGCCGTAGATACTGGTGGCGATGGTCTCAATCTTCTTCTTAATGGGCCAGTCAAGTTCGTAGAGGAATTTGAACTGGGACGGTTTTTCGCAGGCTTTGATGACAGCCTGAGCTAGGTCCTTGCCGCCGTCGCCGCCATAAGCCCAGACCTCGGAAGGCACCGCATCCTCGGCCCCGGCCTGTTTGGCGAACTTGCGAATCAATTCTATTTCCTTTTCCGTGTCATGGGTAAAGCGGTTAACCGCCACCACGACCGGGATGCCGTGCAGTTTCATGTTTTCAATGTGTTTCTGCAGGTTGGCGCAGCCCTTTTCCAGAGCCGGCAGGTTTTCCTTTATCAGTTCTTCAGGTAGGGGCTTGCCGGCCACGACCTTGCCTGCTCCGCCGTGCATCTTTAGTGCCCGGACCGTGGCTACCACCACCGCGCAGCTTGGTTTCAGGCCGCTGGCCCGGCATTTGATATTGAGGAATTTCTCAGCGCCCAGGTCGGCCCCGAATCCGCTTTCAGTGATTACGTATTCGCCCAGCCGCATGGCTATCTGGTCGGCCACAATGGAGTTATTGCCGTGTGCGATATTGGCAAACGGGCCGGCGTGGACAAAGCAGGCCGTGCCTTCCATGGTCTGCATCAAATTGGGCTTTAGGGCATCCTTCATCAGCATGGTCATTGAGCCGCCGCACTTGAGGTCATCAGCCGTAACCGGCTTGCCGCTCTTGGTGGTGGCAACCACGACCCGGCCCAAACGCTTTCTTAAATCCTTCAGGTCAGTGGCTAGGGCTAGGATGGCCATAATTTCAGAGGCCACCGAGATATCAAATCCGGTTTCGCGGACCGTGCCTTCGCCGTTCAGGCCGGTGATGATATTGCGTAATGCCCGGTCGCTGACATCAACCACCCGGCGCCAGAAGATGTTATCCGGGTCAATATCCAGTTCGTTGCCGTGGAACAGGTGGTTGTCGACAAATGCGGCCAAAAGATTATGGGTGATGCTGATGGCGTGGACATCGCCGGTCAGATGCAGGTTAAAATCCTCCATCGGGAGCACCTGGGAATAACCGCCGCCGGCTGCGCCGCCCTTGATGCCGAAGACCGGGCCTAATGACGGCTGCCTGATGCAGACAATGGCGCGCTTGCCGACCTTGTTTAACGCCTGGGTCACGCCGATGGTGGTCACGGTCTTGCCTTCGCCTAACGGAGTCGGGGTGATGGCCGTGACATCAATGTACTTGGCCATCGGTTTGTTCTTGAGGTCTTCCATGATATCCAGTGATATCTTGGCTTTGTAAGGGCCGTACATCTCCAGGTATTTATCCTTGATACCCCATTCCTTGGCTACCTCGGTAATGGGCCGCATCTTTGCGGCCTGGGCGATTTCAATGTCTGAGGGCACAGAATACTTGGCCTTGGCGGCCTTGCCGGAACAAGTTCCCTCACACTTGCTCTCGCGCGGTTGTGCATTAGGCATAATTCATTTCTCCTCTCTTACTCGCTGTTAGACTTTAGTCGTTACAGCGAGTTAGACCCCGCCGTATGGCGGGGTTGTCAACTTCCGGTTCATCAGCCTCTGGCTGGTTATAATTGTTAGACTTTTTTAGGTCTATATATTAATGCGAGTGTAATCCCGGTAATTATTGTCTGGAGTACGCCGAAGACGAACCACTTAATAGCCAGGGGTAAAGTAATCGGGAAGGTAATCCAGTTGGCAAATGCGCCGCCAATCCACATCAGGGTGCCGAGCATCAGACCGAAACGCACCCCCTCCATAATGCCCTTATTCTCATAGCCTTTAACGAAGATATATGTTATCAATAACATTGATGGGATATCCAGGACATTGAATAACCACATCCAGGACATCATATCCGGGCGCCAGATTGAACCCAACGCCATGTATTCATTCGTCAGGATAACGCCGTGGATGACGAATGTGGTTATTTGTAACACGATGTAAGCCACCAGTGCGGCGAGCAGATACCGTTTTACGTTCATAGACACCTTTCTTACGGACTGTTATGGCGACATCGGAGCCAGTTACAGTTCGTTAGACCCCGCCGAACTCCGCAGAGACCGCGAAGCGAATGGCGGGGCCGACTGATTTTTATAACGCCTTCATATAGGCGGTTAGGTACGAATCGCAATAGATAAATTTATTCAATAATAATTCCGCCGTAATCATTGAATCCATCAGGTTCTTGTCCATCGGGTCAACAATGGCTTCGTCAAGGCCGTTGGCAATCGCCATGACCAGGGCCATCCGGTTGACCATCGGCCGGTCCAGGCATCCCTGTGAGACGTTGCTCAATCCCACCACGGTTTTGGGCGCCGGGTCAGACAGGGTCTTGAGTTCCCGGATGGTCTGGAACATCATCGGCGTCTGGGCCTGCCCGAATTTGACCGGCAGGACCACCGGGTCAAGATGGATATCATCCGTGGAAATACCGGCTTCCATTGCGCAGGCCAGGATTCTCAGTCCGATTTCCACCCGGGCCTGGATATTATCCGGGATGCCTTTTTCATCCATACACAGCCCCAGAAGCCCGGCATTATATTTCTTGGCCAGGCCGACCAGGACTTCTAATTTCGCCTGCTCTCCGGTGGTTGAATTGATGAGCGCTTTCTTCTTGCAGGCCTTGAGTCCGGCTTCGATGACCGGCGGTTTGGCGCTATCTATGGATAGGGGGGTGTCAGTCACTTCCTGGATGGTTTCCACCAGCCATTGCATGGCCGCCACTTCATCAGCCGCGGCCGGTCCGACATTGACATCCAGAATCCGGGCGCCGCATTCCACCTCTTTCTTGGCGATATCCTGTATGATTTTCTTGTCCTTTTCCTGGATGCCCTTGCGGACCATCTTGAACATCCCGTTGATTCGTTCTCCAATAACTATCATAAATAAACCCTCTTTCTATAAATGTTCTACTTCTGTCATTCCTACCTCGCTTGTCATTCCCGCGAAGGCGGGAATCCAGAAGGAAAGAACTGGATACCTGCTTTCGCAGGTATGACGATAAGGGGAGTAATCATTTACTCGCCATTTGGGACATATACTTTCTGGTTAATTCAATGGCCTTGGGATGATACATCACGAGCATATCGCTGCCGCCCAGCAGGAATCCGATGGCCGTTGTGGCTTCCCACATAATGGCCCGTTCCGCGGCCTTGCCCCACATGGGCATATCTGATTCCGGGGCCTTGGCTTCCTTGGTCTTCCATGATTCGTTGGATACGACCGCAATCATCGGATATGCCATGGTTTTGTCGCCGCCCAAAGCAGCCAGCCGGGTGCGTTCCATGATGGAATAAGAATATTCAAATCCATAACCCAGGGCGCCGGTCGAGGGGAAAATAACTATTCTGTTTGACGGTATCTCCATATCCAGCAGGAGGATATTAAGCTGCTTGCAGATATTGATATCCAGCGGGCTTTCGGCGATGATATTGTGCCCGTCCGCGATGCAGGTGGCGGCCAGGACCTTGTAGTTATCCTGGGTGGCCGTGCCCATCAGGCATCGCTCGCCTTTCAGGGCCTGGGAGATGGCCGGGAAGAGCTGGTTGTCCTTTTCAGCGCTGCCGCATCCCCAGATGACCAGCGGAATGGAAACCGCGGCTTTGACCTCTTTGACGGTTTTGACCACATCTTCAACCGAGGTGTTTTTATTTTCAGGATGCGCGCCGGTCAGGCGCAGGCAGATGGCGTCGGCCTTGTATTCATCCTGGCATTTCCTGGCCCACTTGGCCGGGCTGTTTATCACGTCCTTGAACGGTTCGGTCAGGGCGGCCGGCCATTCTGGATTGACCATATCAACTACTTCCATGGCAATGGCCGGAGGATTGGGAATCGCGCCTTCTTCGGTTAAAAAGGGGAGCGTATTCTGGCCGCCTAATTTGACGATCTTGGAGCGGGTTCCGCCTTCGGATGACGTGGCGCCGATGAGTACTTCATTTACTGCTGATGACCATTTTTCTAATAACTTTGCTACCGGCATATCCTAAATCCTTTCTATAAAATATCTTCGGTGTGTGAATGGTCTGGGTTAGTGTATTTCTTCACGAGTGATTGTCAATAAATTTGTCTAATATTCTTGGGTACTACAGAGCCATTAACCATGGTAAAGATGCTCTGAGGCGTCTTTTCTATCAGATAGGCCAAGACGTCATTGGGCTTTGATATTTTCCGGCCTGGTTTTATCGGGAATACGGCGATATCAGCCGCATAACCGGTCTTGAGCGCGCCGATTTTATCGACCAAGCCGACCGTCCGGGCGCCGTTGATGGTGCCCATCCGGTATATCTGGCTCGGACTCAAATCCCGGTGATTCCTCCGGATGAAATTCATCTCGCTCAGGATGCTTAAGTCCTTGTTGCTGCCCAGCCCGTCCGTGCCTAATGAGACATTGACGCCGGACGCCAGCAATTCCCGGAACGGATGCTTGCGGTGCCCGAAATAATGGTGGCTGTTGGGGCAGTAAACCACGCTGGAGCCGGAAGCGGTCAATAGTTTTATATCATTGGCTGTAAGATAATTACAGTGGATGAAAAAGGCGGGTGGCTTGAGCATTCCCAGCTTTTTCATATAGCCCACCGGCGTGGTCCTGGGCGGGCGCCAGTTATCGGTCTGCCGGCCGATTTTCCTTAAGTAGGTTACCATCTTCCCGCAGCCGGCATTAAGGAATTCCACCTCCTCTTTCAGCTCTGACAGGTGGGTTGATAAAATGACTTTCTTCTGACGGGCTAAATTAAAAAGCATCTTGTATAATTCGGGCGATACGGAAAACGGCGAGTGCGGTGCAATGCCGGTCCGGAGCAGGCCGTTTGAATGCCTGTTTGCGTACCTCAGGGTATCCTTGACCCTGGCTAATGTCTCTCTGGCCTTGGTTTTATCAAGGGATATGGCTTCTTCCACCAGTATCCGGCGCAGTTTGGCCTTGCGGTGGGCCGGCAGTGTAAAGCGCAGCCGGGTATGGTCCACCAGGGTGGTGATTCCGTTTCGGGCTGAAATTCCGTAACTGTGTTTTATTATCCGGAGATAGTCCTTGACCTTCAGGTCTTTGCGCCGGGCAATCACCTTCTGGGCCCATTCGGTGAATTGCTGGGGCGGCTTTATCGGATTGCGTGAATAACCGTAGAGCGGCGGGCCTTCCAGATGCGTATGGGCATTGATTAAGCCCGGAGAGATGATGGCGTTCCCGAAATCAAAGGTCTTTCCTTTTATGGTCTTGGTTGGGCCGTAAAAGATGTCCTTAATCACGCCTTTTTCCACGGCGATAGCGGAATTTTCCAGGATGATATCCGGCGTAATGATAATATATTTCGCTCTGAGAATAATCATTTTAATATTTTAGCCAGTCCTTTGATGTTTTTTATGGACACGTCGGCCTCATAGTTCTTATCCAGCCGGCCGGCCTTGAATTCGCCCTGAAGCACGCGGACCGTAAAAATCCCCAATTCCCGGGCGCCCTTGAAGTCGTCATAAGGGTTATCGCCTACATAGACGGTCTCCTGCGGAGCGGCATCCAACTTCTCCATGGCCAGCCGGTAAACGAATGGATTGGGCTTTTTATATTGGGGGGAGTAGTCAGCCGTGAATATGACGGTATCGAACGACTTATTCAGGCCCAGTGCGGCAATCTTGTTGCGCTGCATCGTCGGATGCCCGTCGGTAACCAGTCCCAGCCGGTATTTCCGGCCCAGGGCAGTCAGCATCTGCTTCACGCCCGGATAGGGCTTTATGGCCGGCTTAAAACCGTGATAGACCCCTTGGGTCTTGGTGAGCAGTTCAGCCGAGTAAATCCCCAGGATGCGCAGCAGGTCGTCAAAGATGAATTCGTAGTGGCTGGTCTTGATTTTCCAGATGCGGTTAATCAGGGCGTAGGTGTCCCGGTAATTAAGGCGATGGTTCTTGGCCAGGTATTTGGCCACCTCGGCGAATGCCTGTTTGAGGAACAGGTTCTTGTCGTATAGCGTATTGCCTAAGTCAAATAGGATGGCTTTAATATTTTTGGCTGCAGGATGTTTTAGGGAAACCATAGGCATATTATATAATAATTGGAAACAGGGTCAATTTTATCACACGTAATTTCATGTGACAACCCCCTAACCCCCTTTCATAAGGGGGAATTTGTTCCCTATTAGTCCCCCTTAACAAAGGGGGAATAAAAGGGGGTTGTTTGATTCTGTTGTTTAACTATTTAGTATTTTATGTATTATCTCCGCGGCGCGTTGGGAAGCCCCTGCCGAGCCCAGTTTGGCCTTGACTTTGCCTAACTCTTCTTTCATCCGGTTTCTGGCATCAGGGTCCAGCAGTTCAGTCACGGCCTGGGCAATCTTGGCCGGTGTGCAGTCCTGCTGAATCAATTCCGGTACCACCTTTTTGTTGGCGATGATATTGACCATGGCGTAGAAGGGCGTCTTGACTAACGGACGGAAGACCAGTTCGGTCAACAGCGGCACCTTGTAGATGACTATCATCGGCGTCTGGAATAGGGCGGCCTCGACCGTGATTGTTCCAGAGACTGTTATCAGAATATCGCTGGCCGCTATGACCTCGTAGGTCTTGTTGTAGAAAGGGATTATACCAGAAGTCCCCTCTAATAAGAGGGGATTCCCGCCTGACCGCAGTCGGGCGGGTAGGGGTGTGTTTGTTGGACGGCTCATTTTGCTGATGATGGCCGGCGTAATATCCGGCGCCGCTCCGAGGATGTATTTAATATTGCCACCCTCTCCAATCCTCTCTTCACTTATCCTTCCCTCTCCCCTTTGGGGAGAGGATAGGTGAGGGGTGAAACTGGTGGTCTTTGAAAGTATTTGAATCGCCTTCTGCATTATCGGGAAATGTCTCTTGAATTCCGAAGGCCGGCTGCCCGGCAACAGCCCGATGACCAGGTCGTCCTTGCCTAATCCTAACGCGTGTCTGGCGTCATTCCTCATGTCATTCCCGTCCCGCCGGAAGCGGGAGGAATCCAGATTTCTGTTTTCTATTACATCCAGCAGGGGATGCCCGACGAATTCAGCCGCAACATTGAACCGATTATAGAACTCCTGTTCAAACCCGAAGATGACAATCATCTTATCCACGTATTTCTGGATAATCTTTACCCGGGATTGCCTCCAGGCCCAGATTTGGGGTGAGATGTAATAGACGACCTTGATGCCGAGTTGCTTCAGGCGCGGGGCCAGGCGCAGATTAAAATCCGGGAAATCAACCAGTATGGCTAGGTCGGGTTTACCCCCACACCAATGGAATTGGTGTGGGGGTGAAGTCTTGCTGGCACTTGTGCTGAGCGCTTGTCCCGGAGGGACACCGTGCGAAGCATAAGACACCAATTTCCGGAACACCTGTGAAAAGTGGGTGATTTTGAGGAGCGGGTCCAGCCCGGTCCCGGCATTCTTAGTGAATGGCGTTAATAATTCGACTCCTGCCTCTTGCATCTTGGCTCCGCCCAGTCCGCTAAACTTCAAATCTGAAATCTTAAATCCTAAATCTGAACTTTTCAGCGCCCTTACCAGATTACTCGCATGCAAATCCCCCGATGCCTCTCCGGCTACGATTAGAATATGACGCATATTAAGACATTATAAATGAAAGGCAGTATGGGGCAAGTAATATTCACCACAAAGAATTTATCTGGATCCTTCGCGCCTTTGCGGTAAATAACTTATTTTGTCTATTAAGAGTATTCAGGCGACCGGGTTGTCGCCTAATCCGGAAACACTATTTTTCAAACATTGCTCTAACTTACGCAATGGCAATCGATTAAAGAAAATGAAAAAATCCGAGATTTTTGGATTTGTAGACGTGTTGTCGCCTGAGTTCCGAAAATAGGTGGGGGGAGATGGTGCTCCACTAAGGGAGAGTTAGAGCATGGGACTGCGGGGTGAAGGGTATGGTACTGGGGGGTGCAGGGCATCCCCCCTGGGGGTGCAGGTCAGGGTACTGCGGGGTGCGGGTCAAGATACTGAGGGGTGAAGGTTATCCATAAGGGATAGTCCACTGGGCATACATAGGGATAGGGGGCATGGGGAGGCGGGATGCCCTGCCAGGTACTGCGGGATGCAGGTCAAGTTACTGCGGGATGCGGGTCAAGATACTGCGGGGGTAGGGGCAAGGTACTGCGGTGGTAAGGGCATCCCTAAGGGAGAAGCCATAGGGCATACTATGGGGTGCTGGGTATGGGTATGTGGAGTTAGGGTATAGGGGATGGTGGTTTAAAATGCTCGAATTACCTGATTTTCTTATCTTCTATCAGTTTATCCACCTTTTCCAGGGCGGTTTTGGTCTTCTGATAGGTGGCGTCATTAATCACGCCTCGTTGGTGGTATTTTTCCAATAGGGCATTGTATTGCTTGATCATCTCCGGTCGGCGATACAAACCAAAAGAACTCATTACATAGCAGGTAACCATGGTCAGAGAAATAGGAGCCAATGATAGCAATATCATGATAGTTCCGCCGATTATATTCAGAATCCGCTTTATCAGTGGTTGATTAGCCGGTTTCTTAGCTTTTCTAAACAGCATTATAAACATCACAAGAATAAGCAATATGCCTATGCGTACCGTCCACATCTCAACCAATAGCCATTTATATTCCACATAAGTCATCCGGGTGCCCAGCGAATAGACATAGATACCTTCATCCACCCGGACAGAATAATGCTGACCGCTGTCGTCCGTGGCCGGCGAACCCTGGAACAGTTCCGGCGGCAACCCGCGCCGATTCTCATAGACAAAGGGCGTCAACCATGGCGAGAGAATACCCGTCTCAAAGACCTTTATATCCCGTCCACGCCTCTCGTATTCATATTCATCAGGTAGCTCCGGATTCTTTAGGATATTATCCAGCACCGTTAACCCCTCATTATTATCCGGATAGCGGTTGTTCTTGGCGTAGTAGCTTTTGAGCCCTTGGCTGATGGTGGCCAGATGCTTTTGCATGGTGCGCAGGTGCCCCTTATACCACGATGGCTCGTAGGTATACTTGGGATTGTTGCAGAAAAGACCGCCAATAGCCAAGGTCAAGCAGATACAGGTAAACCAAAGATATCGCATAGGCTTAATCGTTTCCTTTAAAATACTTGTTCACTTCATCCATGGCCTTCCGGGTCTTTTGATAGGTAGCGTCTTTAATTATCCCTTGCTGGTGGTATTTATCCAGCAAATCATTATATTGGCTGATAATCTCTGGACGGCGACTGAGGTCGAAATATGGTGCCATGCTGTAACATGACACCGTATTTTGCATCGGTTTTTTCAGTCCGATAAGAACTGTTCCCAGAATTATAATAATTCCGCCGGCTATCTTTATCAGTTTAATCCATAATTTAGCGGGGTTTCTATTACTTAGTTTATTTGCCTTGATAAAGAGGTAAAGAAAGATATTCAGCAGGATAAATGATATAAACGGTAGACACCAGACAATTATTCTGGTCCTGGTTCTTTTTGCTAAGGCATCAATATAGTCCTGATAGTAGGATATAGCGCCTACAGAATACACATAGATTCCGTCAGCCACCCTGATGGAATAAAGTCCTCCTTTATACTTATTTACCGGCGAGTCGCTAAAGAGGTTTTCGGGCAATCCGTTTCTATTTTCGTATACGAAAGGTTCGAACCAGGAAGAAAGAATCCCGCTTTCAAAAGGGCACATACCTCCTTGTAACCCGTAATATACGCTGCCTTTGTCCTTTGGCTGTTTCCCCATAGGCGCAGGCAGGTAGGCATATTCTTCAATCAATTGGGCCTTCAATTCCGATAAAACCGCCAGCCCCTCATCGTTGGTTGGATAACGATTATTCTTGGTGCGATATAATTTAAGATGCTTTGAAATAATCTGGAGATGACCCTGAACATTGTCAAGGATATCTTTCTCGTAACGGGGATATTTGGTGTAATAATATGCTAAATGACCGGTAACAGGCTCAGAGATTGGATGATTGGGCCAGGCGAATCTATCTATATTGACGATGAAGTTGATGAAGAAGGTCACCAGCAAGACGGATACGCAGATACAAGCAAACCAGATATAGCGCATCAGTTTAATTCCTTTCTGTGTTCACCTGTGTGTATCTGTGGTTCTAGTATTAGTCCGCCATTGACGTTATCTTATCTTTTAATCCCTTGCCTGTCAACCCCTTTTTGAGCGTTTCGTTTTTGTAATGTTTCAGGAACGGTTCTTCAGCGCAGAGCGAGCATCCGCTTGAAGACACCTCAGCCGCGGCCTTGCATCCCCCTTGGCAGGTCTGGACCATCCGGCAGTCCTTGCAGAATTCCGGCACTGCATCCATAAACGGCTTTATCTTTTGCTTGGCAGTCAGTTCCTTGAACGAACTTTTGAGGATATTACCTAATATGGACGGCGTATGGTTGCACATCCTGAGATTGCCCAGCGGGTCAACTGTATAATAAGCCCGCTTGGTGCCGGCCGCGCAATATCCGAAATGCACCTTTTTGAACCGGCTGGTGTCAATGATGCAGGGCTGAATCGGGATGGAGCAGGAGATGCCGATTTTGTATTGGTCCATGGCAGATTCTATGGTTTCTAATGCCTTAATCACCTGTTCAGGCGTAGGCAGGAGTTCGTCTATGTGCTTGGTGCCTTCACCGCCGACATTGAACCGGTTAAACATAATCCCGTCCGCGCCGATGGCCAGGGACAGTTCTATCATCTCCTTCAGTCCGTCTATATTGCGTTTGGTGCCGACAAAGACCGTGACCACCCGTCCGCGGTGCAGTTTGATATTGGCAACGGATTCCACCACCTTATCAAAGGAGCCCGGGTTACGGGATAATGCGTCATGCGTCGTGCGTTCGGCGCTTAAGAGGGGGAGTTCAAATAATCCAACGCCGAGTTTGATATAGTCGCTGGCTATCTCTTCGGTAATCAGAGTCCCGTTGGAGATGATGTTGATGGCTACGCCCAGTTCCTTGGCGCAGGTAATCAGTTCCGGCAGGTCAGGACGCAACAGCGGCTCGCCGCCGGTAAAGGTCAGTTGCTTGCAGGAGGTCTCTTTTACTATCCGCCTGATTAGGCCTTTGGTCTCTGCGGTGGATAGTTCTCGCTGGGGATATTCGCCTCTATTTAGAGGGGTTTGGGGTGTGTTAGCCTTCGAGGCATTGTAGCAGAACAGGCAGTCATTATTGCATTTCTGGGTCACCTCAAAGATAATGGAATCCTGCCGGGTGACCAGAAAGGCGTCTTTTAATTTACCTATAATTCCCATCTTTTTCTATCTTATCTATCAGTTCTTGGGCCTTTTTTATCATGTCATTTTCTACTTTAATTCTATTCTCAATTTCTTCGTCTTTTAAATTAAAACCTTTCTTGTACCATAAAAATCTTTCATTATCAGTGCTGGCTAAAATTTTAACATCACTTTTCAGTTTTCTTATTACATTGTAATATATCCATTCATCTATTTTATTCTCCCTTATCATTTTTTCTATAAGGGGCAAGCGTATTCTTAACATCTGCATTTCCGTTTTAGGTACTGCGCTTCCATTCATATAACATGTTACGTCAACAGGGTGTAGTGCTTGCAACTGCTCAAATTCATTCCTGATAAGATCCATCAGGGAAATAGAGATTAATCCCTTAACAACTAACTTCTGCAGGTCATTAAGTTTTGTATTAGTTTCTTTACGGCTTTCTTCAACTTCTTTGAGTGTTCTAGGTTTATCTCTAAGTTTAGAAGCCGTCTTCCACTGCTCAATCATCGCCTTCCATTCAGGCGTGGATTCTAACTGGCCTTGCTCCTTGGTTTCTACGCCTGAGAGTTCCATGATAAGGTCAACCACCTTGTTCTTGTCGTCCTGCGAAAGTCCATCCAAGACCGACTTCTGGGTGTTCCAATCAGCTATCAGATTCTCATAATCAGACAGGATAGTGTTTTTAACCTTGTTACATATGGTGTAATCAATCTTGCCTTCCTTTCTCATCTTGTCCAGCAGGGCATACTGTTCTTCCAATGCATCCAGTGTTTCCATCCTCCTGACCGAAGCCATGGGCATATCATAACAAGTAGATCCTGAGTGTGTCCGGTTAATATGTCCCATCCGCAGACTAAACAGCGCGTTCAGGGTCAGCTTTAGCGCCTGGGAAAACTTCTGCTCCTCTTGAATCCGGTCTATCAGCTGGCTTACTTCTGGTTCCAGTTTGGATGACGCGACCTGGGTTTTGGTTGCATTCAGCGTCTGCCAGATACTCCTTAACTCCTCTATTGATCGGCTGGTCTGCTGCTGAAGTATTGACACTTCATAACAGGTGACCCTGGGCGTCTCGGATGTCTTCTTATTGCAGGTGACCGAAGTCAGGAATGCCAGCACAATGGCCACGCTAATCCAGAATTCCCTGAGCCATTTGTCTTTTGTCTTATAATATCTGATAGCGCGATAACCGAAGATGAATAATACCAATGCCACCACGCAGGCGCCCAAGGCCAGAAGAATATACCATATTCGTTCCATAAATAGGCCCTTCTCTTACGGACTGTTAGTCCCGATGATTTTCTGGACGTTACAGTCCGTTGGACCCCGCCGAATGGCGGGGCTTTCCTTGACTTCTTATATAATATTAGACAATCTTCAACCCTATTTTTGCGATGGAATTAGATATTTTTCAACTACGTGGACATCTTATGCTGTATAGCTTGAAACATAACATTTTCTCTTTTATTTGGCAAGGATTATCATCGGTTGGATATGTGATGTGACCGACACACCCCTTACCCCTCTTTTTAGAGGGGAGTAAAGAGGGGGATTTTTCCTGCCTGAAAATTCTTGACTACCATACCGGGAAAACATAAGATTAGCCATTAAGGCATGAAGGAAACAACCCCCTTAATCCCCCTTTATTAAGGGGGAATTTGCTTCACTCCCCCTTAGAAAAGGGGGCAGGGGGTTGTCTTCGTGGCTATTAGACAGGAGTTTGAATATGGACAGAAATATGGCATTGGAATTCGTCCGGGTAACCGAGGCGGCCGCATTAGGCGCGTCTAAATGGGTGGGCCTGGGCAATGACAAGGCGGCGGACCAGGCGGCGGTGGATTATATGCGTAAGGCGTTTTCATCTATCGCTTTTGACGGCACCGTGGTTATCGGCGAAGGCGAACGTGACGAGGCGCCGATGTTGTATATCGGCGAGAAAATCGGGCAAACCGGTTGCCAGGGCCCGAAATTAGATATCGCCATTGACCCGCTGGAAGGCACGACCCTGACCGCCCAAGGACGGGCTAATGCCATATCGGTTTTGGCGGCCGCGCCGAAAGGTCATTTCCTGAACGCGCCGGATACCTATATGAAAAAGATTGCCGTCGGTCCGGGCGCGGCTGGCGTGATTGATATTAACGCGCCGGTAAAGGATAATGTTAAGGCCGTGGCCAAGAAACTGGGCCGCGATGTCAGTTCTATTACCGTGGTCATCCTGGACCGGCCCAGGCACGCGGATATTATCCGCCAGGTGCGCGAGGCCGGCGCCCGGATTTATCTCATTCAGGACGGCGATGTGGCCGCCGCAGTAGCCACCGCCTTCCCGCTGGATTCCGATATTGATATGCTCTTGGGTACCGGCGGCGCGCCGGAAGGGGTGATAGCCGCCGCCGCGTTGCAATGCCTGGGCGGCGATATGCAGGGCCAGTTGCAGCCGCGTAACGAGGAAGAAGTCAAGCGGGCCGCTAAGATGGGCGTGAAGAATATTGATAAGGTTTTTACCATTGATGAATTGGCCAAGCCGGATGATATTATGTTCGCGGCGACCGGAGTGACCAATGGCTCGTTCCTAAAGGGCGTCCGGCCGTCCAAGGATGGCGCCATGACCCATTCAGTGGTGATGCGCTCCAAGACCGGGACGATTCGCTATATTGAGGCGTATCATAAGTTTTCCAAAAAGCCGGTGTACTAAGCCCCCACACCAATCTTGTTGTTACATTCAACAAGCGAGTAGATTATATATAGGGTGGGAGTTAAAACTGATGATACCGATTTACTTTAGATTGGTGTGGGGGTAAACTCTATATCTTCCCCAGTATTTTATGGCAGATGGCTAAGGCATCACGGCCGTCCGCGCCGGATACCTGGGGTGTTTTATTTCCGCTAATGGTTTCCACAAACGAGGTCAGTTCCTGTTCCAACTGGTCATAGGGCGTAATGGCCAGATTGCGGACATTGATGAATTTATCGAGCATGAATTCCTTGGGATTGAATCCGGGCGGCGGATTTGCGGCCAGGGTGGACAGGTCGCCCTTGCTTTCATAGACGCTGGCTGTCCGTTCCGCAAAGTCAATCGATGTGTAGGCTTGGCCGGTAAACCCAGCCCTTTCTGCATCGTTCTGAATACTAACTTCAGATGATTTATCTGTGGTAGGACTTTTGGGATAACTGGCGCTAATCGGAAAGGGCTGGGTGAATATTCGCATCTTCCTCATGGCCTTGTCCGAGGCCCGCGAGGCGGTCAGGTTAGCCACACAGCCGTTGGCAAATACCAGCCGGGCATTGGCTAAATCGTTTTTCTCCGAGATTATCTTTACGCCCACCGCATCCACCTTTTTAACCGGTGATTTGACTATGGACAAAATCAGGTCAATGTCGTGTATCATCAGGTCCAGGACGATGTCAATGTCTATGGAACGGAATGAGAACGAACTCAGGCGGTGGCATTCTATGAACTTCGGGTTCTGGAGGTATTCTTTGGCCGCCACGAATGCCGGATTGAACCGCTCGATATGCCCGACCTGCAGGACTGCCTTGTGTTTCTCAGCCAGTGAGATGAGTTTATTGGCTTCTGCTACGGTTGTCGTAATGGGTTTTTCTATGAAGGTATGGATGCCCTTGGCCAGCGTCTTGCGGGCGATGGCGTAATGCGCCACGGTCGGGGTGGCAATGCTGACCGCATCCACGTGCCGCAATACCTTTTTGTAATCAGTATAGGCCTTGGCCTGGTAGAGCTGGGCGATTTCTTCAGCCGCCGGCTGGTTGGTATCCGCCACGCCGACTAAGGTGCAGCCCGGTATCTTGGACAGGTGTTTGGCGTGGTTCTTGCCCAGGTGCCCGACTCCGATAACCGCGATTCTGATGTTATTCATTTTCAGCTTTTCCCGGTAATAGGTAGGGGTTTACTATCTTTGGTATTTTGTAAGCGGCGCTAACCGCCAGAATGACCCAGAGGATATCAAAACCGCCCAGCACACTGCCGATATTTTCAATAAATGACGATATCATGTTGCCGCTGAATAAGGTAAACTGATTAAGTAATTCCGTTAATTTCGTTGGGTCAATTCCTTGCTCTTTGGCCGCCTCAGTCGCTCCCTTCCTGAAGAAGTGATAAAACGTAATATACTTGCCGATAAGAACGCCGATGATGCTTGATGCCGAGGCCAGAATCTGCAATACCGGACCGCCTTTTTTGCCGGATGCAAAATACACCCCGTAACCGGCCAGGACGCCCACTCCGATAGCCGCATATCCGATTTCGTAATTAGTCAGAATGACCATTAATCCCCAGATGATGCCGGCTACGATGGCCGCCGCGCAGGCCCCCAGGAATCCGGTCAGATAATCCGAGCCGTCCGGCTGCTGGGCTGTGAGTTTTTCCTTGAAACTGGTATTGCAGTTCCGGCAAAGCATTAATCCATTGACCCGAATCGTCTCTTCTTTTGGCAGGGTGTTATTACAGCCCTGGCAGGCGCGGGTTTCCTGCTGCGCTACCGGAGGTTTTATGTCTGCCATAGTTACGCTCCTTTCCGTAGGTGGTTATTTGTATTATTTTTTATTCTTCTGTTCCAGTTTTTGCAGGAATCCTTCAACGCCTTTGGTCTGGGTGGGCATGTATAACCTTACTAACTCCAGCGCCTTTTTGGAGTTTTCTATGGCCTGGTCAATCCGGCCCAGCTGGTCCAGGACCACCGAGGTATTGTGGTAGTGCTGGTAATCCTTGGGTGCTAATTTGATGAGGGTCAGGTTGACTTGGAGTGAATCCTCAAACTTATTCTGGTTGAAGTATTCCTCGCCTAAGCGGATGAATTCGGAGCGAATCATGGCATTCCCCGGAGCTACGCTAAACGCCTTTTCGTAGTTCTCAATGGTTTTTCCGGCGTCGTTTAATTGCTTGTAGGACTTGCCGATAAGCACATAGGCCTCAGCCAGCTGGCTGTCTAGCGCCACGGCCTTGAGATAGTATTCGATTGCTTTGTTGTAGTCCTGTTTGGTAAAATAGATATTGGCCATCTCCTTGGGAACAGTCGGGTTTTTGGGGGAAAGCATGGCCAGTTCACTGTAGGTCTGTAATGACCGGGTTAATTTGGATTCCTGGTCAGCCGGGTTGTCCTTAATCTGGTCTGACCAGAGGCGATAAGTTCGGGCGATTTCAATATTATGGAACCGGTTGAGCGGATTGGCCTTTAAGGCGCCGCGCAATGTCTCGATGGATTTGTTATAATCGCCGCTGCTTTTGTAGGCCCGGGACAGGTTGGCATAATAATAATCGGTCTGGGGCGATAACTCAATGCTCTTCTGGAAACTGGCGATAGCTTCAGCCCAGCGCTGTCCTTTTTCGTGGTTCTCGCCTTCCCGGCACCAGGCATCCGCATAGTCTTCGCGCAGGTTGGTGTAATGGACGGCGATGAATGACAGCGGGATTAATATGACTGCGGCTAATACGGTGGAGAATGATGCCTTATTTGCCTGAAACGAAGCGGCGTCCTGCCTGATAAAAATCGCAACGACAAATATGGTTGCACCGACAAAGGCATAGGCATAGTTGATGAATGCTGTGGGGAATAAGGTCAAATCGCTTAATAGGGCGGAGAAGATAAAATGGAATATAGCGCCCCAGATGATGGCGGTGAATAAATAGATGATGGTGTCGATGACCCGGGCCGAGCGGATGGCCGCGAAGACCAGGTAGAGAGTGGATATAAATCCGATAGTCACTATGATAATGTAGAAATTCGCGGGAAGCCCTTCGGGGATAAATTTCCGCTTGAGCAGGGCAAAGGAGAAGAAGGCGATAATCAGTCCGGTGAGCAGTCCATAGACGAGCGCCAGATTGATGGTGTCTTTCTTGTCACTAGCGCCGATATCCGTGGAAGCGGGCTTGGCCTGGGGCAGGGAGTTGATGATAAAAAGTATGATTGCTGCATAAACCCAGAAGTAAAGCCGGGTGGCGGTGACGCCGAGGCCGAACTGGAGCTCGGCGAAATTACCGATAACAGCTGAGATTAATCCGATGAGCAGGAGTAGATTATTCCCGCCTGATACGGGCTGGGTTTTCCAGGTCAGAAGCAGGTAGGAAAATAGGCCGGCCATAAATCCGAAGGGTATGGCTATTCCGATGAATATCATCTTGCCCATGATTATCGGGATAATCAGGCCGAGTGCGACCCCGCCAGCCAGCGACAGGATGAATAATTTCCGGGAGTAAAGCGAGGTAAAAAATCCGAGCCGGTTGAATGTGTAATATATTAGCAGAGAGATGATTCCCAGGTAGGTTAATAAGCCCATAATGCCCGAGGTGATGAGGATATCAAAGGTGTCGTTGTGCGAATGGTCCGGTATAGCGCTGCCTTCATACCGGCCGAAAGAGGAAGGGGTATATTTGTGATAAAGCGGGAAAGGCGATTCCAGCCCGTGCCCGAAGGCCAGCCGTTCAGGCGATGACCTCAGGATGTCTATCGCGCCTTCCCAGATAAGGAGCCGGACCTTGCCGCTGCCTTCCATCTCGTAGAGTTGGGCAGTCCGGCCGAAGCGTTTTTGCAATCCGGATAACGGTCCATTCGGAATATTCAATATTACCATGAAGGTTATGAAGACGGCGGTTATGGTCACGACCGAGAGAAACAGCCGTTTCATCTGCCTGAGTCGGACGAATAGCATGAAAAACAGGAATAGGCTGATGATAAATCCGACAAAGGGACCGCGGCTCTTGGTCAGGAGCATGCAGTAGATATTTACGGCCAGGACCAAGGCGTAAAGGATGATTATCGGAATATTCCTGCGGAATCCGTCGGTGATGTATTCCATCAGGCGCGACAGGATGAGCGGGATGACGATAATCAGATAAGCTCCGGCAAAGATAGGGCCACCTAAGGTGGTGGTCACGCGGGTGCGCTCGCCGCCGGCCCAGGCCACCGTGTCTATCTTGAAATATTGCAGGATGCCATAGACGCTGACAATGGTCGCAGACAGAATCATGGTATGGAGCAGGCGGCTTAACTGGCCTGGTTCCCTGAGATTACCCAGAACGATAAAGAAGGTTACGATATAACAGGCCAGCGAGTAGAATCCTTCTTCGCGCAGGAAATAGCCCTTGAAGCTGAAATAGGGCGTGATAGAGAAGATGGATGAGATGAAATAGATGGTTCCCAGGGCCAGGACTGAGCCCAGGATTATCCGGTTACCTTTTTCTTTGAACGCGGCATCCAGGGAGAATCCTTCAGCGGACTTCTTGACAAACCAGGCCAGGAGCATGACGATGGTAATGGATCGCAGGAGATAGGTCTTGTCGGACTCAAAGACCCGGGTGGTATAGGGGTTAAAGAATACCGGGATGCCGGCCAAGGCGACCAGCCAGCAGGCCTCAATTATCCGACTGCAGAATTTAACTAACATCTTTTCTTGACCCCGCACATAATATAGTGCTATAAAGTCTGCCGTTGAGAAGTTTTTCCCTGCATTGTCATTCCCGTGTAAACGGGAATCCAGTATTTATTAGTGGTCTGGATTCCTGCTTTTGCAGGAATGACGAACTATGGAAGTTAATAAAATACACAATATTATGTGCGGGGTCAATAAATCTTATATCTAAACACAGGATGCCAGTATGGAAAGAATAGTATTGCTATTGATCGGTATATTGGCGCTGGTGGTCCATCCTCTTTATTCCCATGGCGCGTCGGAATTTATGCCGATCAATATAGATGAAAAGGTGACTAACTTTGTTGATTTCAGGATTGGCGCCGAGACACTGCGTTACGAGGAGGCCGAGCCGGATACCAAGACGCTCGGCAAGGCAGAGACGATGAATCTGGTCGGGATGCTTGATATCTGCCAGGAATACCAGCAGTTTCAGGGCGGAATCAGAGGAATTATCCCTTTGACTGTCGGCGATGCCCGGGAGGAATGGGATGTTAATAGCGTGATAAATTATCAGACCGATAATTTGAGTTATTACTGGTCGCGGATTGACGGTTATGTCGGTTACGCCTTCAAAGAGAGCGACGATTTCACAATGCCGGGCGTCTGGTATGCGGGTTTGCGACGTTCGGAGGGTATCCAGAAGCGTTCGGATTTTGTTGTCGGCGGCGTTCCGTCAAATGCCAAGGTTACCGAGAAGATACAATCTTACGGATTATTTATCGGTTATAAGGGGGAAACTAATCTGGCCCATGAGCGCCGGCCGGAATGGAGCGAGGAATTCACGCCGGTCCTGGTGGCCAACTGGCGGGTGGAATATCACAAGCCGGTTCTCAACCGGGTTACCAACACCTCTTTGCCCGGAGCGCTTTTTACCGATCGGATTGGTTATACCGTGGAATTCGGAAGCGGCGTGTCATATAAAGTAAGCCCGTCATTTTCGACCACATTCAATGCCTATGGGGGCCGGATGTACTGGCAGGGCAGCGCCTGGGAGAATTTTGGTACCGGATTCGTCAAGTGGCCTGAAAACAAGACCGATTATCTTGGCGCTAACCTGGGTTTATTGCTTTTATTTTAATATTTTAACCGCGCTAGGCGGGGCGGTAGCGGTGCCCCGAAGTCCCGCAAGGGATGGACCTGCAATCCGCTATAGCAGGGCTGAATCCCGCTTGGAGGTATTGTCTTTTTATAATACTCTTTAAGCAAGTGGCGTTGAAGGTTGGGTCCTATGCAATATGCAGAGTAGTATAACCCCGCCAGGTCCGGAAGGAAGCAACGGTCCCTATTGTGTTTATGTGCCGTAGGAATACCTGGCTGGAGCCGGCTACTTAACGGGCTTATAGGGAGCAATCCGAAGAGCGGTGCGCGGCTTTTTACTGGCTGTTAGACCTCTGGTCGTTGATCTGCGCGCCCCGACCCCGAAAGCATTCGGGGCGGGGTGCTCGGAGTCATGCTTCGCTTAGTCCCAGCCAGTTATCCCGCCCCGATGCAACATCGGGGCGGGTTTTTTATTTGATGTTTATCTTCTGCCTTGTGGCGCGCGCATAGTCGGAATCAGTTTCTCCGGCTTGCGGTTCATTGCCTCGAGCATCACCTTTTTGGCCTGTTCTATGTAAGGTACCTGGAATATGGCGATGGCCTTGCCGGCCGGGCCTCCGGCGGTGCAGTAGGCGGATTCAATATTGATATGCGAGCGGCTTAACTTTTCGGCCAGCGCTGCAAAGGCGCCGGGACGGTTCGGGATGTCCACGGAAATTACATTGGCCTCTGTAACCGGAGAATCGAACTTTGACAGAAGAGTCCGGGCGACATCGGGTTTATCCACGACCATCTTCATTACATCGGATCCTTTTGAATCGGTGATGATTAAAGCCTTGATATTGACCTTTTCATCTGCCAGGGCCCGGGCGATATTGGCCAGCACGGCCGGTTTGTTCACGCCGGATACGCTGAACTGCTTTTCTATCTGCATCTTTTACTCCTTTACTGTTGCTAGGGGTTAATCAGTCTTAATACTATAGATATTATTGGGGCGGCTGTCAAGATTTTTATCAAGCGTCGCTCTTTTTATTGCCCGAGTATTGCGGCAGGTTTCATTGGAAATGCCATAAATATTATTGGTTTCCAGGTAATTCATCCCCGGGCATTGGCGGCAATAATTAATCTCAGCGCAATCGGCGCAGGCCGCTTGGCTCGGGCTGTAAAAGTCGCGTATTTCCCCGAGCCACTTTGAATTACTCCAGATATCGGAAAAGGCATTCTTCATAATATTACCGGCCGGTACCGGCAGTTGGATACAGGGATAAACATCGCCATACGAATTTATGGCGCAGTATGAACGGCCTGAGGAGCAGGAGTTGCCGGGTTGGCCACCGGCGGCTGTTGGCATCATATCCCGGTAGATTACTTCTAATTCCTCGTCTGATAAAGATAGTTTGGTCGGGGTTTTATCCCGGTCGTCTCGCGGGGTAATAATCGGGTCTAAGTCATAGGGAATATCCAATTGCTCGGCCAGGCGAAGCATGTTTTTATATTCCCGGAAATTGCTTTTCATGATTATATATTTAAATCGCATGCTTAGGTTGTTTTGCTTTAACCTTAATACGGTATCTATGGTTTTGTTATGCGAACCTTTATGTCGGGTGATGCTGTCGTGGGTCTCCGGCTTTGCGCCATAGATGCTTAAATGAACATCAATAATATTAAGTTGCTTCAGCTGGCGGGTTAATGATTCGGACATGAGAGTACCGTTGGTGAAAATGCTGATAGCCATATTGAGCGAATGTGCTTTGCGGCATATTTCCAGGAAATTCGGGTGCAGGAGCGGTTCACCGCCGCTGATGGTCAGGAAAAGACAACCCATTTGGCGTAACTCGTCCAATAAGCTGAGAATTCTTCGGAGCGGCATTTCTTCCCGCTCGGTATTTTCTATGCGGTAGCAATGCCGGCACTCAAGATTGCAGCGGCGGGTCGGTTCCAATAAAACTGTGAGCGGAATCAATAACCGGTCAGCCCGGCCGGAGATTTCTTCCATTATGGAATTTGGGTTGTTTTTATTCATTGGTTACTTTTATCAACTTAAGTTCTGACATCTTGTCCAGTAATTGGATTACGTCCTCGCTTGCAGCGGAGGGATCCACGTTATATTCATCCGTAATGGTTGTGATTATATCTCTTATTGCCTGTCTTTGGCTCAGGAGTTCCCAGACCCGCGAACCGACATCGTTCAACTGATGCATCAACCTGTTTTTGGGATCGACGATGATGGTGTCGTCTTCAATCTTCTGGAATGGATAATTGATTCTTTCCGCCGAGTCGTCTAATCGTATCATAATTAATGCCTCCTGATGATCTGCCAGGGTATCAGACAGAGCGATATAAGCAATCTGACAATATTGTCGCACTGTTTTTCCGTGGCAATGATTTTATTATTTCTGGTAATATTGATAACCTTTCCGATGAAATCGCAATCTTTGTCGATGGTAAATAATCCGAAAGATGATATCGAGTCGCCTTTGACAATAAGTTTAGTATGATTTTTCCAGACCAATCGATGGATGCAAAGATTATTGCTGGTATTAACGGCCACGATATTACCGATTCTCGAGTCGTTCAGGGAACAACGTCTGATAGCCACGCAATCGTCCTTGATGATAGAAGGGCGCATGCTAGTGCCCGTGACTTTTATTAATGTATAATTATTATCTGACATTGTGAGAAATAATTCTTATGATTGTTTTATAATGGGTATTCTTGGCCATATTTATTTGGTAAGTTGGCTTGCAGAGCAAATACCTTGCGGCCGAGTTAAGTATCTGCTGAGCAGTTATATCAGAGCGAGAACCTATGCCAAAGAATAAAACGAGTTTGAGTAGTTTCTTCATGGCTGATGACGGCGACAGGGGGATTAATTTGGGACGGGTATTTTTGTTCAGGAAATAAATACCCTTCAGGGCGCAGGATATGGGTTGGCCGCCTCTCTGGAATTCACCCCAGAACGGCGTGCCCATCAGGATTGGGTTCCGGCCTGAGAAACGCAAGCCCACCAGTTCATCACTGAGCACATTGTGATAGGGCGCCTTTTTGGCCAGAGTGGTTTTACCAGTGCCGCTTCTGCCGGCAAAAAGATAACCGCTGTTTTCATGATTTATGCCGCAGGCGTGTATCAGGAACCCGTTATCTTTTATCAGGAAGTGGGAATAGAGCAACCGCAAAAGGGTGTCAAGCTGGTAGATATTTTCTTCCATGACGCCGTTGCCTTCCCACAACCCATTTTTGCGGGAGATAGCGCAGGTAAAACCGCCGCCTTTGATGCGCAAAGTTTTATTCGTCAAATCGATAGATGGTCTGGTATCTGGAATCGGGAGGTGATTACTTATAGTTTTTATGTAAAGATTAATGTCAGGTCTCCGGTTATTTGTCGGGTGCAAGAAGTTTCGATATCGTTTTTTGACGGCAATATGGAACCCGTTTCCGCTGACGAGATTAACCTTAGTGGTGATACCGCAGATAGCCAGGCAGATAGAAGCCATAATATGGTTACAGTGTTTCGCTATGAGGTTTTAAGTCTTCTGAGGCATCCGGGGGTTTGAGGTTTTGCCTTGCCGCAGGCCAGGGCATTTGCCTCAAATATCTTTTCGGTTCTGATGGCGGGCTTCGTATATTTCTTTTTCTGGTCCGGTTTCTTATTCATTATAAACCCCCTTATTATCAGGCGAGGTGGTGGGCGGTATGGCGCCTTAGGCGCCATGACCTTTTGCACCATTTTTATGGTGGGCGGTACAGGATTCGAACCTGTGACCTTCTGCGTGTCGAGCAGACGCTCTAGCCAACTGAGCTAACCGCCCATTAGAGTCCGTTACGAACGAGGTAAGTTACGGACTCTTATACCCCGATGAATATCGGGGCCGATTTACCGTTAAATTTACTCAATGGAGGTGAGGGGAGTTGAACCCCTGACCTGCTGATTGCGAACCAGCCGCTCTCCCAACTGAGCTACACCCCCGGTACTTTTATTTTTATACTTTGCTCAGCAATAATTTGCTCTATAACTTTAGCACTTTTAAGACGCTTTAGTTTGTATTCTACCTTTCGCGCCTTTGTTAATGTATCATATTTCTGAGCAAACATCAGAGCCAAAGGTCTAATGTTACGAGTATACTTTACCTCGCCAGAGTTATGTTCTACCAATCTGTGGTCTAAGTTTTTTGCGCTTCCAATACAATAAGTTCCGTTGCGCTCACTCTTCAGGATGTATACATAACCACTGAGAGTTTCCATTAACCCCTGACTTCCCCGATGTGACATCGGGACGCTCTCCCAACTGAGCTACACCCCCGTTCATTAATTTCGCTATCGAGGTGTTATCCTATTTTAGGATAACTGGTCCATTATAATCACTTGCAAATTAGATACAAGTTTTACGAAACTAAATCAAATCAAGCGCAGCATTTCCACGGTCTCGCCGCGCCACCAGCGGGTATTACCATCCGATTCCAATAATGCAAAGCCCTTACATGGGTCTAAGTCCACTATCTTGCCTTCCAGTAACTTATCTTTTATCTTAACCGAGACTTTTTTATTCATGACGCAGGAAAAACTGCGCCAGGCATCCTGAATGGGTTTCAATTCCCGGCTGGTTATTTTGAGGTACCATTTGTCCAGCAGGCAGATTAAGTCGGACGCGATATTTTCAATTTTCAGAGCAGTTGCCTGATTTGTCTCCTCGAACAATGAGGTGGTGATATCTTTCAGGTCAGCCGGTATTTCCGATTCCGGCATATCAATATTCATTCCAATGCCCAACACCGCGGCATTGGGTGATTTGTTGATGTATTTGCTTTCCACAATTATGCCGGCTATTTTCTTATTGTTGATGATAACATCATTGGGCCAGCGGATAGATGCGGGCAGATTAAATTTATTCCTGAGCAAATCAGCCACGGCCAGCGCGCCGATGGACATCAGCAGGAATGTTTCTTCCGGGAAATTTGATGGATAGAGCACCACTGATAACCAGATTCCTTTTTGTCCCGGTGAAAACCATTCCCGGCCGAATCTGCCCCGGCCTTTTAATTGTTCGTCAGCCAGAATAACCGTTCCTCCCTCAATTCCTTTGGACACTTCCAGCCAGGCCAGGTCATTGGTCGAGGTGACCTTCTTGTGGCACAAGACCTTTCGGCCGATGGTTTTGGTATTAAGGCTGGTGAAATAATTTTCTTCCATATTAAATTAGCGTCCCGATGTCGTTATACTCATCGGGACATAAGCCATTCTAATACCCTCGACTGCTGCGCGTTCTCGGATATAGGAATGGCTAATGGAGGCGGGGGGAATCGAACCCCCGTCCCTAGGCCTTGTCATAGCCGTATCTACATGCGTAGACCTTCATTTGATTTTACCTGGACCCCGCCGAAGGACTGGCTTAATCCAGGCGAGCCCGAAGTATAAATGTCCGGCTTAAACCTTCAGGCGCGTCCAAACCGTAGCCTGCTGACTGTAACCCCGACATCCCAACTCGCAGGCAAATCAGGCGCCGGGGTGGCGTCAATTAAGCAGCCAAAGCATATGAAGGTTCAGCACCTACATTATTGTGTCAGGTTTTAACGAGGCCTCCTGACAACCTCGGCACGCAACTGCTATCACAAGCAACCTGGTCGAAACCTTTTCGCCCCCTCCTATCCCGATGAACGCCGGGATATTCGCAAGTTTATTTAGTTTTACTATCTATTCTGTTTGAATACTCTTCTTATTTCCTTTTCCGTATCCTTTTTCCTGAGAGATTCCCGTTTGTCATATAGCTTTTTGCCCCGGGCCAGGCCCAGTTCTATTTTGGCAAACCCGTTCTTGAAGTATAATGAAAGCGGAATCAGCGTCAATCCTTTTTCCTTTATTTTACCGATCAGCCGGTTGATTTCGCCTCTTTTGAGCAATAGTTTCTTGGGCCGTTTCGGGTCGTAACCATCCATCCGGCTGTATTTATAATGGCTGATATCCATTTGGTAGATGAATAATTCCCCTCTGGACGGCCGGGCAAAGCTTTCATTGATGCTGGCCTTGCCGTCCCGGATGGATTTTACCTCGGTTCCTTTCAGAACCAGACCGGACTCGAATTTTTCCAGAATCTCGTAATTGAAATACGCTTTTTTATTCTTGAGCACAATTTTTATATTGCTATTACTGGACATGCTTATAAGGTAAAATATAATCAACGGCTTGTCAAGGTAAAAGCGGGAGTGGCGGAACTGGCAGACGCGCTAGGTTCAGGACCTAGTGCCCGCAAGGGCTTGGGGGTTCAACTCCCCCCTTCCGCATTAGAAACTGTTAAGCCGATGGATGGTACAGTTTCTTATCCCGCGCCTATCTTTCAGATTGGTGCGGGATTAGAATTATTACACTTCTAATGTGATAAATGGATGGTCTGAATTAGATTATCAGCGCCTGGCTGCCTTTGTGTTTCTCCAACCTGATCCTTTAATGACCTTCATGCTCCGGAGGGGTTTCCTCCTTGGGCGCTTCCTCTTTAGGCGGCTCGGTAGTCTTGGGTGCTTCTTCCTTTGGTGCGGTCGGAGCCGGAGACGCTTCGGATTTCGCGGCCTTTCCCAGTTCCGTATTCTTGAGAATGCAGATTTTGCAGGGCAGAACCATCAGCCCGAGGCAGATCGGGCACTTGCCTGAGGCATTGCAGAATGTGCAGGCGGCGTTATCTTTGTTATATCCCGTGCCGGTGCAGGCGACGCATTTGCCGTTTCCGCTGCAGGTCAGGCAGGTGAGCTTTTCCTTGCCGTCGCAGACAATGCATTTATCCGGGAATGCTTCCCTGCTCTCAATGAGCAGTCCGGCCATTACGTTTGAGGCCACGGCCTCGCGCCATAATTCCTGAATCTGGTCGGCCCAGGGACGGTTGGTGGCGACCGGATTTTCCAGTTTGAATATCTTATCGCGCCACTTCTCCTCGCCCGGATTGGCCCGCACGATGCTTTTCCATCTTTCTTCCACTGATTTGAAATTATTATAGGCCGAGTTAATCAGTTTGAAGGATGGATTCCGGTATGAGAGTTCGGTCAGCGGCATCTTGAATTCTTCATAGGGAACTTCCAGTTCTTTGACCATATCCCGGTAGGTCTTGTAATTCATCCCTTCTTTCAGGGCATTGGCCAGCTGGTTCAGTTGTTCCACCATCTTTAAGGCGACCGGTGAATATTTTTCGGTATATTCGGCCAGCCATTCCTGTTTCTTGGCGTCAGATGATTTTTGCTGCAAAGCCTGTCCGGCCGTCAGGTCGTCAATCTTCTTCTGGAGGTCTGATATTTTCCTGTTCAATTCGTCCTGGCCACTTTCCAGTTCATGGGTTTTGTCAACCGCGCCCTTGTATTCCTCCTCCATCTTTTTGTAATCCTTGTCCATCTTGGAGAGGTTTTCTTCAACCAGGGTTTTTTCGTCGGTCAATCTGGTCACGTCACCTTCCAGTTCGGTCCTCTTCCTGGTCAGGGTGTCGTTATCCTCTTTGAGTCCGGTAATTTCCTTGCCCCGAGCGCCCAGGTCGTCTTCTAATTTAGTTTTGGTCTTGAGGAGTTTATCCTTATCCGACGAGAGGGTGTTCTTTTCTTCGGTCATTAGAGAGAGTGTCTTGCTTGCTTCTTTTATTTTTGCATTGGCCTCGTCGATTTTGCCTTTCAGCGCCGGGATGTTGACGAATGATTGATAGCCGTTCAACCCGCCGAAGAGCAGGACGAAAATGAGCAGGACCAGTACTATGTAGGTGAGCCGTCTGGCGCCCTTGGAGGTATCGGCTTTGGAATAGCGCGCCTTCTGTTCCGGGGTTTGGGGCGCTGGTTTTATGGACTTTGGTGTCGGTCTGGTTAATTTGGGAGCCGATTCAGGCACCGGGGCTTCGGCCTCAGGCATAGCCGGTTGTTCTGCCTCTGGCGCGGGTACCGGTTCCTCCTGCGGAGCCGGCGGCGTCTCGGCGGGTTGCATCTCTTTTAATGCATCTAATGGAAGTCCGACATTATCATCTGGCATACTCTAAACCTCCGGTTTAACTGAAGAGCTAAAGAACGAACAACGCAAAACTATATCATTCTGGTTCTTCAGTTCTTTCGTTCTTACGTTTTTGCAACTATTATGATAAGAGCCAAATATCTCTAACGGGGTCAAGAAAATATTGGAAATAAATATGAAGATAATCTATAATGTTTTTATGATTCCGCTGTATTGGAGATTGGGCAAGGCCATCCTGTTTGGGTTATGCCGGACCTGCCGATTCCGGGAAATGAATGCCGAACTGGCGCGTGATTTGGTATCTGACAGGCGCAAAAACGCCATTTTCGTCTTCTGGCACAACCGAATGTTCTTCATGACCTATCTTATGAAGATACGATATGTGGCGCGCGGCCACAAACTGGTGGTCTTTTCCAGCTACAGCAAGGACGGCGAGATAATGACTCGGCTGGAATCATCGCTGGGCACGGCGGTTATCCGGGGCTCGACCTCCAAGGGCGCCATCAAGGGGTTGATTAATCTCCTGCGCCAGGCCCTGACCGGTTATTCGCCGGTGATTACGCCGGACGGCCCGCGCGGGCCCAAATACCAGGTCCAGGACGGATTATTATTCCTGGCCCAGAAGACCGGATTCCCGGTTATTCCGATTTCCTGGAATGCATCCAAGTTCCATAGGTTCAAGTCCTGGGATAGTTTTATGATTCCGCTGCCCGGCGCTAGGGTTACCGTCACCTACGGCGCACCGGTGATTGCCCAGGCCAACGAGGACAAAGAATCGCTCCGGGCACGTATCAAAGATGCACTGATGAAGATTACAGCGGATTAGCCCATCATTTACTTGCAATCCATTCTGATAATTGGTAGCATGATAAACTTTCCGTGTCAGGATTTATATATATGACGAAGACTGAGAGCAATAAGAAGATCCGCAACATCGCCATCATCGCCCACGTGGACCACGGCAAGACCACGCTGGTTGACCTGATGCTGCGCCAGAGCGGCGTGTTCCGCCAGAACCAGGAAATCTCCGAACGGGTCATGGACAACCTGGACCTGGAAAAAGAACGGGGCATCACCATCGCGGCCAAGAACTGCTCCATCACCTGGAAGGACGTGCGCATCAATATCCTGGATACGCCGGGCCACGCCGATTTCGGCGGCGAGGTGGAGCGGAGCTTGAGCATGGTGGACGGCGCGATACTGCTGGTCGACGCGGCCGAAGGCCCGCTGCCCCAGACCAGGTTCGTCCTGAGAAAGTCGCTGGAAGCCGGACTTAAGATGATTGTGGTCATCAACAAGATTGACCGCAAGGACGCCCGGCCCAAAGAGGTCTTAGACGAAATCTACAATCTCTTCATTGATCTGGAAGCCCATGAGAAAGACCTGGATTTCCCGGTTTTATACGCAGTCGGGCGCGACGGCATTGCCCAGAAGACCCTGGAAGAACAGGGCAAGGACTTGACTATCCTGTTTGATACCATTCTCAAGACCGTTCCGGCGCCGTCTTATCATCCGTCCGAGCCGTTCCAGATGCTGGTGGCTGACCTGGATTATTCCGATTATGTCGGCCAGCTGGCCATCGGCCGAGTATTCAACGGCTCAGCCCGCTGCAACGACAATCTGGTCTGCATCAAGGAGGACGGCAGAACCATACCCATCCGGGTCACCAAACTCCAGGTCTATAACGGCATCTCCATAGAATTGGTGGACGAGGTCCATCCGGGCGATATCATTATCCTGGCCGGTATTGAAAACGTGTCTATCGGCGATACTATCTGTAACGAAAGCGTGCCCAAGGCATTGCCTCGCATCAATGTGGACGAGCCGACCGTGTCTATGGCCTTTACCATGAACACCTCGCCGTTTGCCGGTGAAGAGGGCACCTTTGTCCAGTCCCGTAAAATAATGGAGCGCCTGCGCCGGGAAACACTGCAGAACGTGGGTATCCAAATGGAAGAAGCGCCTGATTCTGATACATATATCGTCAAGGGCCGGGGCGAATTCCAGATGGAGATCTTGCTCGAGACCATGCGGCGCGAGGGCTATGAGGTCAGCGTCGGACGGCCCCAGGTCATCTTCAAAAAGAAGGACGGCCAGACCGTAGAGCCGATAGAGCATCTCTACATAGATTGCGACGAGGCCCATATCGGCATCGTTACCGAAAAAATCTCCCAGCGCAAGGGCCAGATGATTAATATGATCAACCACGGCACCGGCCGGGTCCGGCTGGAATTCACCATCCCGACCCGGTGCCTGATCGGATACCGCAACGAATTCCTGACCGACACGCGCGGCACCGGCATAATGAGTTCATATCTTAAGGGCTACGAGGAGTTCCGGGGCGAATTCAAGTCGCGGCTGACCGGCTCGCTGGTGGCGGACCGCAAAGGCGCGGCCGCGCCGTATGCTTTGGAAAATCTCGAGGCGCGCGGCGCGCTCTTTGTCAAGCCGGGCGACCGGGTTTATGAAGGCATGATTGTCGGCGAATACAGCCGGGACGGCGACTTGAATGTCAATGCCGCCAAGGGCAAGAAACTGACCAATATGCGCTCGTCCACCTGCGATGATAATATCATTCTCAAGCCGGTTATGCCCATGACCCTGGGCAAGGCCATCACCTTCATCCGCGATGACGAGATGGTCGAGGTCACGCCCAAGTCCGTCCGCCTGCGCAAGAAGGTCCTCTCGGCTGATGCCCGCAAGAGTTCCCGTCCCCGGGGCCAAAGAAGAGAAGAGGAAGACGAGGAGAATTAATTACTAACACGAATAAGACGAATCTTTACGAATCACACGAATTATTCGTATTATTCGGCTTAATTCGTATCATTCGTGTTCTCTTTTGCGTTTACTGCGATGTTCGCTGTCGCGGCCTCAGTAGAGTTCAAAGATTACGCAGATAAAATAATTATAGAAGGGGTATTAAGACATGTCTAAATTATTAGTCCAACTCTTATCGGCTATTGCAGTGCTGGTCGCGATTGCAGCCGTAGTTGTTACCATTGCTAATGCGTCCCGTAAGAGCAGGTATGCCAGGGCTATTCTGATAGCGGTTGTTATAGAAGCGGTTTTATTAATCGGCGCCGGGGTCTGGATGTATCTCAAGACCGAATCACTGTCTATGCTGATTCTGGTGCCGGTGGTTTGTATCCTGCCGCTGATGTTCCTGAACCTGATGGCGCTGTTTGTTGCCCAGACCGCCACGACGATGTTTCCCAAGAAGATGCCCAAAAAACCTAATACTACTAATAACGAACCCAAAGGGACCGCGGATAGCGAATAAGCTAATTACTAATAAGAAGTGACCGCGATAGCGAATACGTAATTTGGAAATTCGTAATTCGTAGGGGTACTGTGGTTACTTTAGTATTTGTTTAATCACCCTTACAAAATTACCGCCCAGTATTTTCCTAATCTCGTTCCGGTTGAATCCCCGCCGGACCAGTTCCTGGGTGATATTAGGCAGGCAGGAGCAGTCCTCCAGTCCGTAGGTGACGCCGCCGTAGCCGTCCCAGTCCGAGCCTAAGCCCACATAATCCACCCCGAATTTGTCCGCGATATACTGGATATGATTGACCACGTCCTTGATTGTGGCAGAATCTTTCTTGCGCTTAAAGGCCTTCAAGTAATCCGGCAGATAGAATACGCCCATCACGCCCTGGCGCCGGCAAATCTCTTTTATCTGTTCGTCATCCAGGTTGCGCGGGATATCCCGCAGGGCGCGCACGCCGGTATGCGATGAGATGAACGGCCCTTTGGCAATCCGGGCCACGTCTCTGAATCCGGGCCGGGCTAAGTGCGCCACGTCTATGAGCATCCCTAACCGGTTAAGTTCCCGGACCACGGTCTTGCCGAATGAAGTTAAACCCCTGGGGCGTTTGATTCCAATTCCATCTCCCAAGTCGTTATGGGGATTATGGGTCAGGCCCAGGGACCGGACGCCCAGTTCGTAGAATACCTTGAGTATGCCGACGTCTTTGTTGAGCGGATTTCCGCCTTCTATATTAATCAGGAATCCCATGCCGTCGCGCCGGACCAGGTCGGTTAGGTCAGCGGCGGATTTTACTATTACTAACTCGTCATTCCTATTTCTTTTATTGTCATACCTGCGAAAGCAGGTATCCAGGATTTTAGATTCCCGCTGGAGTTTATCCCGCCATACTGGATTCCCGCCTTCGCGGGAATGACATTGGGGGCGGGGCAGGAATGACATGGAAGAGGACTGCCGGACACCGTGTAGAACCTCAAAAACCATCTTCAGGGCAAAGGTGGTGGCGGCCAGACCGGTATATTTAGGGGGCGAGTAAACCGCCATAAACTGTAAGTTAGTGCCGCCCATTTTAAGGCGCTGGAAATCCACGTGCGACTTGGCCATCTCACCCGGCTTGGTTGGGGGTATGCCGGTAAAGAAATCCGGGGTAGACCGGAAATATTTATACTTGGCCGTTCCCTTACGGGCTGGCGGATTGGCCCGCATGGCAATCCTCCAGAATGTATCCGCGTGTCCGTCCACGATAAAAGAGGAGTGGTGGAGTTTCAATGCAGATTTATCAAACATATGGATAATGATAAAATAATTCTTATAAGGAATCCAAGAAAATAGGTATCTAATCCGGCTCGATTTTTGTCTGGGGTAGCGGTAATCTATACAGGGGGTAGTAGTGTGGAGTGGATAGGGTGGAGGGTATGGCACCCACTACGGGTAGGTATGGTACCCTCTATGGGTAGGTATGGTATCCACTATGGGTAGGTATGGTATCCACTACGGGTAGGTAGGGTATCCACTATGGGTAGGTACGGTACCCTCTACGGGTAGGTATGGTACCCGGTACGGATAGGTACGGTACCCACTACGGGTAGGTATGGTACCCTCTACGGGTAGGTACGGTACCCAGTACGGGTGGGTATGGTATCCACTATGGGGAGGTATGGTACCCTCTACGGGTAGGTATGGTATCCACTATGGGGAGGTATGGTACCCTCTACGGGTAGGTATGGTATCCTCTATGGGGAGGTATGGTACCCTCTACGGATGGGTATGGTACCCTATACGGGAGGATATGGTACCCTATAGGGGTGGGTATGGTACCTACCATAGGGGGGTATGGTATCCTCCACTGGAGGACACCCCCTGGCCTGTTTTATAGCTGGAAGATGGCAAAATGGCTAAAATGCCCCGAAATAGGGGTTATTTGATGATAATCGCCGAGCCGCGCCAGCTATTCATGAACCTTTCTTTATCCCAGTCGTTAATCCTACCGCTCAAGGGGTCGCCAATGCTGATACTCTCTGCTGCTACCTTGAATACCACCAGTACGTGGTCAATCCCCGGACTCCATTTAACATCAACGATAAACGGCGTCCGGAGCTGTTTCAGGGCATCCCAATCAGTTGTGATGATATCAACCTTTAATCCTTTATCCTTGGCCTTTCTGGCAATCGCCCTGACCTGGGGAACTGTTTCTGTCCCGCCCGGTCCGGTATGCGATAGGTTAGCCATTTCCTTTTCGGTGCTGGCAATGCCGAAGTGTTTCAGCAGTGTCACAGCGCAGGCCGGGGCGCAGGTATAGCCCGTGCTCTGGATACATACTCCCTCTTCGCTAATCCGCAACTCTTTCGGGTCAACCCGGTTACCCATATAAATCCAACTTACCCGCAGTATGGCGTAGATAAAGAATAACAGCGCCAGGAGGGTCAGTTCCACGGGCAGGAATTCGCCTCGTCCCTTCCTGACCGCGATGCCGATGAACAGCATTATAAATGGCGACCAGCGGATAATCTCCACGAAATTACCCAGGAATGAGGGAATCAGGTGGTATTCCAGCGCTGGATAGAATCTGAATATTGCGAAGGTCATGATGATAACCAGACAGGCTAGGGCAATAACAATCCACCAGCGGTTGGTCATCCGGCCGACATAGCGCCAGCCCAGATAAAACCCGGCCAGGGAAAGCACTATCAATAACAATAAGTAAATCCAATTCATAAATTTATAACCACAGATTCGCTTGCGCGGTCTCTGCGGAGTTCACACAGATGAACACAGATTATCCGTGTAAATGATTACGTCTGTTTACTTTTATATCGTTTTATTAATAATATGCTTTTTACAAACATGTAGATATACGCCACTGGAGTTAGCACTATAGTAATATATACAATTATTGGATAATATGGAAGTGTGCTCATCAAAAGTGGTATGCCCAATGATATGCCTATGAGTATTAACCAATAAAGCCAAATTCGGCTTTTTATCAGATCAACCCTAAAGATTAACTTACAAAATATAGGGTAAACAATAGTCAGTCCGATAAATAAACCGATAATAAACTGCAATATCATTTCCGGGTAAGGTAGCTCACCAAACCCTCGTAAGGTTTTAAGATAAAGACGTTCAGTATTTAATAGAATAATTTTCCACCAAGGATAACCGCTGTATGGATATGGCGGAGATTCATTCTCCGTTTGCAGGAATGTGAGTGAAGATGCCATAATCATCCATACTATAAAAGCGGTTATGCTGATTATTAATAGTGTTCTTATTTTATTCCACATCTGACACCTCTAATCTTCAATCCCGGCTGCACTTTAAAATCTTTATAGCCATTTTCTCCCAATAGAATATACCGATTAATCTGTGCAATCTGCGGAATCTGTGGTTACAATTATTCTTTTCTGCTTAACGCCACCAGTTTTGCCTTTCTTAAACTGACCAGGAATCCGCAGGCGAATAACACCAGCGCTGAGATGATGCTCAGGATGCCCCAGTCCTTTCTGGTTTCAGGCATCCGCCGCCAAATCCATCTGGCGATATCGGCTACTCTTTCTGCAATCACGCCTACTTCATACCCAAAGGATGCCAGTAGGAGCAGCAGTCCGCTGTAAAAGATAAACGACCATCTTTGATAGAGCAGATAGAAATAGGCGAAGGACAGGGCTATCAGAATCAGCGATAATCTCAGAGGCGAAAGGGTAATGGGGAAATAACTGAATATCAAGTCGGTGGGGAAATCCAGGGTAATCAGGATGGCGGCGATGGGCAGGGCATACTGGAGCCAGTGGAACCGGCGTTCGGCCTTGCGCCTGGGCATCAGTTCCGGCAGAATGACCGCAAAGGAAATAAAGAAGGTGGCCAGATAGCACAGGTAGAACGGGGCGCTGAGTATCCAGTTGACCGTGGCGATATGGACTATCAGCAGGCCGATAAGCGCTAATGAGAAAATCGCCTGCGCCTTTTTGCGGAAATCCGTAAATGATTCTGATTCGCCGTCTGTTTTTCCGGCTAAACCGATTAATGCCACCGGAATCAAGCCGGCTACTGACCAGATGACGAAGAGCATGGCGGAACCGACAAATCCCTTTTGTATTCCCAGGATGCCGATGGCGGTGAAGAGATATAAGTAGGTCAAGCCCAGGGCGATAAATCTGTAGAATGCCTTTGATAAGGATAATTGCAGATAGCTGACGATGAGGGTTATTTTGACCATGGCTAAAATGAGGATAATGGCATTGATAATCAGGCCGAACCAGATATTATAGAAATAGTAGACCGAGTTTATCAGGGTAGCGTCAGCCAGAAAGAATCCTTCGATAACCAGCAGGATGGCGCCGTCGCGCACCACGTTCTTTTTGGCGATGATATAGAGTGCGGCCGCGATAAGGATGGCTTCGTATAGGTTGACCACGAAGAAATAGATGAGCAAGTCTGCGATGCTCCGGGTAATTTGCTGGAACGGCGCCAGAACCAGATAGCATCCGATGACCATCAATAGGGCGCTCAGGAGGTAAAAGATATTGTTCCTGATAAACAGGTTGACAACGACATTGCCTTTGAGTTCTGACGGCTGTTTTATTTCGTTTTCCATAAAATACCTCCAATCATAAACCACAGATTACACGGATTAATCTGTGTTTATTTCTGGCTTAATGCCAGATGGTTTTACGGTACGTTTTATCGTCTTTTGCTTGTTTTAGAACCAGGTCTTCTTTCATCTGTTCTGATGATAATTTCCCGCGGAGTTTGGTCAGATACTTACCCGGATATTTGGCCATATCAATTTCCTTGGATTCTAACTTTAGTTCATTTAGTGAGTAATTAGTTTCTTTTGCGAACTCCAGTTCAAAGCGATTGTCGGCATCTGTTTTATGATTCCCGAAGATGTAGAGTAATATTTCGGTATTTGAGCCGACAGTGGCGGTGAGAGAAAGAGGATAAACCGTATTTTTAGACAGGAACTCCATAACCAGCGGGTTGACCAGCCCATCCCTTGACCGGAAGTTATTAGTGATTGATTCTTTCGGATTAATTCGCGCGGTAATAAAACACCAACCCTTCTGGACGTAATTATTAAAGGTCGTCTCATCCTGTGGGGTGAATTTGTATTTATGTTCATTCAGCCAATTAATAAGGTCGCTGGCGTTAGAAGCTTTAATGACCTTGACATCATAGATGCCAACCTGTTCCTGGTGTAGTAAATCAACGCCTCGCGAAGACAAAAGATTGGGAGTAGCTATCGAGGCGATAAATAGTATAATAGGTATTATCCAAATCGGATGATTTACTGAGAATTGGAATAACTTTGGAACGGGTTTACGTCTGATAGCGCAACTTATCTTTTCAACTGCTAATATGATAAATATGATTATCATAATTAATAGGGTTATGGTGATAATCAACTGTGAAATATAAATTACTTTTGGTGACGTTGTATGGCTTAATTGCCAGAAGAATGATTCGGCATCGTCCTTTTTAACGCTACCGAATTTAGGTGGATTAGGTAATGGGACAACCCATCCGAAGTCCTCTGCCTGGCCGGCAAACTTGGATTGCAGTATCATAATTTCTGTACCGTCCTGATATGAGATAATCGCACGCTGGTAGGGCACATCAGGCGGGACTTTTTCCCGGGCATAAAACTTGCCATCGGCTGATGCTATTAACGGTAAACATATAACTAGCAATAAAATCAATAGAATCTTTTTCATAACTGGCTCCTTTTACCACAATGAATATCAGTGTTTATCTGTGTCCATCTGTGGTTTCGTTACTCCTTCTTTGTTTTAATCAGTTTATTGAGTTTCTCGGTATCGGCAAAGACCTGGACGAATCCGCACTTGGGGCAGGTCTTGGCTTCGATATTAACCGAACTCTCCAGCAGGGTGAAGAACCTGGTCTTATAGGGCTTGAAATAGACCTTGCCGGTGCCGGCCACCCGGCCGGGAATCAGGACCGAATGCCCGCAGGACACGCATTTCGTGCCGTATTTCTCGGCCTCCTTTTCGCCGGTGAACTTGGTGACCATCAGGTCCAGGTCTTCCTTGCGGAACCGGGTGGAATCGCCCACCTTGAAGTAGGTCAGTTTGCCGTCCTTCATCCAGCGGAATACGGTCTGTTCGCTGACATCCAGGTATTCACAGGCCTCGCGGATGGAATACCAGTCCTTGCCGGTCTGCGGCTCCAGGGTCGGGGTCTTCAGTTTCTTAGTCATAAGCACCTCACTTTCTTTAGTAAGCGGATTAAACGGATTTATCTGATTAATCGGCAATTCTCCATTTCTTTATTTCAACTGCATTCGGCCATCTCAGGACAATCTTATTAACATCGCTACCCATATTACGAGCATAGATTGTGCCTTCTTGATTAACAATATACGTGTTGGTGCAGTAATAGTTCCCGTATTCTACCGGATATGCCATAAAGGCAAACTCGTGTGAATTAGTTGCCAGTATCTTATTTGGTCCGACAGGATTCTGATTGTATGGCATGCCATTCTCATTCGTAATCATTGCCATATAGCAATAACCGGATTTTGAAGTAGGTGTTACCTCCATCCATGGTTCTATTTTCATGGTGCCAAAAGGTGTATTTCCTCCAACCGGTGAGGCAGGAATCATATCAGCGCGCGCTAAATCGACAGAAATAAACGAAACCTTAATTGCACGATTTGGACGATAGGTACGATTAAGGCATGAGATATCATAGGTCCAATAGTTCTTGATGCCATTACCATCGCAATCCTGCTGAATCCATATTGCTTCAGCATTTACAAATAACCGCAACGAGCTGACAGCGGAGCTTTGATTTAGACCAGCACAACTTGGTCCGTGTGTATTAAACCAAATAAAGCCTATGTATAGAAGTATAGCAAGAACGTTTGATATGAGCCCAAATTTAGTCAGTGTTGTTCCCCTTAAATTATTTCTTTTGATCCGTAACAGTGATGATATAGTAATGCAAAACAGAACGATACTAATAATAATTAGTGCTAATAGTATAATACCAAGGTAATGATCAAGAAAGCGGTTATAGTAGAAATTGATATCTATAGGTAAAATAATTAGACTGATTATGAAAAGCGATGGAGGAGTTAACGACAATATAAATATCGCCACAGCCAACTTCGATAGGGGTCTCTGTTCCATAAATCGCTCCTTTTTAATCTGCCACCCGCCATAACCTGCCGCCAGGTCCTGTGACGCTGGTGGGATTAACGCCGGGCCAGGTCAGGATAATCTTATTGGCATCGCTTCCGGTATCGTTAGCATAAATCGTGCCTTCTTCGTTAATTATAAATGTGTTAATACCGCTCATAGCGTAAGCATCGGGATAGGCCACGAAGGCATATTTACTGCCATTAGTCGCCAATAGCTTATTTGGTCCAACAGGATTCTGATTATAAGGCATACCTTTTTCGTCAGTTACCATCGCCTGAAAGCAATAACCTGATTTTGGTGTAGTCGCAATATTTATCCATGGTTCTATTTGAGGATACTCAAATGGCATTATTCCTCCAGGCTTTGATGCCGGCGCCATATCAGCCCGGGCTACGTCTATAGAGATAAAGGCAAGTTTGGTGGTATTATTCGGGCGATAGGCACGGTGGAAACAAGAAATGTCATAGGTCCAGTAATCATTTATGCCATTGCCATCGCAATCCTGTTGGCGCCATACGGCTTCGGCGCTTGTAATAAGTTTTAAAGTGGCGGCTGCCGAATTTTCATTTGCAGCTAATCCTCCATGGCCGTGTCCTCCAACATTGAGTATAAATAGAGTTGCCAATATGATTATAAAGCTCAAAATAATTCCCCAGTCAGCCATCCATTTTCCCCTTAGATTATTACGTTTAACCCGTATCAGGGCCATTATACCGATGCCAAAGGCGGGGATATTGGCAATAGCAAGCATCACCACGATTATAATTAATATTTCTTTGAGGTAATGACCGATATAACGTTCCGTGTTTATGTTTGATGCTCCTATGATAATGGCAATTATACCGGCAACGATTGAAGTCGTCGGTATTACAAAGCTCGCCACCGCCAATTTGGATAGGGGTTTCTTTTCCATGGCCAAATCCTCCTAATTAGTCTATTACTATCATTTACTGACTTCCACTATAAATATACACCTCAGACCGGAAATGTCAAGTAGTTTCTGAAAAATAGTGCAGAAATTTAGAGAGCCACAGATTACACAGATTAAAATCCTGGATTCCCGCCGGAGTTTATCCCGCTGGATTCCCGTTTTCACGGGAATGACAAGCGGGACGGGAATGACATCGGGCGGGGCGGGAAAAGACACACCCCTTACCCCTCTTGATAGAGGGGATTTGGGGCCAGAAAATGATGGGTGCGTGCAGTTTTTCGGGGTCCCCAAGCATTCATATATATGGAGGAGAAATGGCAGATTTAATGGCTTTTCGCCATTTCTTCGCCAGGCGGAAGTCCCGACAAAGACTGTCGGGATAACTCGCAGTAATTCGCTCCGCTCAAACTGCGAGTAGAGAGGCGTTATATGACTAACAAAGCACTAATTGTTATTGTCAGTGCGCTGATCCTGGGCATGGCCATATCAGACACGGCATTCAGCGCCAGCCCGGCCCAGGACCTGCAGAACGCCATCCAGAAGAGTGATATCAAAGCGGTCAGGAAGGCAGTGGAGGAGCTGGTCCGGCAGAACGACGAGACCGCCTTTAATGCGCTGTCCTCAGCCGCTCTGGGCCTGGAAGGCAAGCCGGAGAGCGCGGATGCCTACTGGGGTATCCTGAACGGCATCGGTCGACTGACCAATAAAGATGTCATTCCCAAGATAACCAATCTTATCCTCAAACACAAGGACAGCGACCTGGGCCGGTCGCTCCTGTTTGCCATGCGGAATAACCAGTCGCCGGATGTGATTCCACTGCTTAACGCGGTTATTGAAAAGGGCACCTATGAAATGAAACTGGCAGCCATCCGCCAACTCGGCAATATCCGGATAAAAGAGTCGGTCGAGGCGCTGATTAACCTGCTCAAGACCATTGACGAGAAGGATAAGAGCAAGAAAGAACTGCTGGATTATGTCTATGCCTCTCTGAACGACCTGACCCGGCAGCCGGATAAGTTCCATACCAATTACACGCTCTGGATGGAGTGGTGGGAGAAGAGCAAGGACAAACCCGCGGCCGAGATTATCGTGCAGAAGAAGATCTTTAGCGGCGAGGGCAATGTGGACAAATACCGGCCGATGACCGCGGCCCAGTCATTGGAAAAGGACAAGGTCATCGTGGTGCGCAATGACCGGTGCGATGAGAATATCAAGAAGGCCGGCGGCAAGGGGTTTGACTGCAACTTTGACCATATCCAGGATATCCTGGCGGCTCTCAATATCCCCTATACGCTCATTGGCAAATCAGAGCTGGAAAAGGAGTCGTATTCGCTGGATGACAAATGGGCGCTGGTATTTAACTGTAACTTGTTTGCCGAGCATTGTTGCAATCCGGAGCATCTCAAACTGCCGCCTCCCAAGAAGAAACTGGACCTGGTCCGGCTCTGGCAGTGTCCGGGCACGGAGAATCACATCAATCACAAGACCGAACTGAGCGACAAGACCATCAAGAAAATCAAGCGTTTCGTGGAGACCGGCGGGTATCTGTTTACCGAAGACCTTAACATAATGGAAATCGTCCAGCGGGCCTTTCCCAAGACCATATCCCAGAGCGCGTTTATCAGCGAGCGAACGGTCAGGATACTGCCCGAACCGGCCGCGGTGTTGCATCCCTACTTGAAATATGTCTTTGAGGCGCCGCCCATTGCCCAGCCACCGGCTATGGGGCAACCGGCTCCGTCCGGAGAGACCCGTTCGGTGCCGGCGCCTGGTGCATTAGCGCTGGAGTCCGAATGGCAGATAGACGACGAGAGCCCGAATATCAAAATCAATAGTCAATCGGATGTGGTTGTGCTGATAACCAGTCCCCAGATAGCCAAGCAGTATAAAGACGAAGGCGCGGTGGCCGTGACCTTCAGGGTGATTGACCCGTCTTTCCAGGCCACGGGCGGCAAAGACATAAATTACCTGCCGGGCGGCCGGGTATTGCACGTGATGAGCCATTTCGGGCACCAGCGGTCCAAGGTGAGCGAATTCGCCTTGCAGAATCTGCTGGTAAACTTCCTGGAAGAGCTGGGCCAGCATAAACCCAAGGCGCCCAAGACGGTGAAGAAATAGAGTAGAAATTAGAAATTATTTAGTCTGAAAGGGTGTTTAATACGTTTATATATATGTAGTCCTGATGTTGCTATGCTCATCGGGATCTAAAATGGTGTGCCGTTTTAATCCCGGCAAAAACTGCCGGGATAAGAGCCAGTACGGCGCTTTGCTTCTACTGGCTCTAAAAGGAGGTGTTATATGAGAATAAAAAGAGTTAATATGTCCGATGGGGCCGGGATGAATATGACCCCGATGATTGATATCGTGTTCCAGCTGATTGTTTTCCTGATGCTGGCTAGTGATTTTGCCAACCTGAAAATCGATGCCTTGAATCTTCCGGTGGCCGAGGTGGCCACCTCGGACGACCATCCTGACCCGAACCGGGTGACGGTCAACATTTTGCATGAACCGCCCGTCGGCCTGGTCTGCAGCCAGTTGGAATACGACCATGAGAAACTAATCAGGACGTGCAACAGCGATGCGCACTGGAAGATAAAGGTCAACGGTGAAGAATTAACCCAGGTGCGGTTAAAGGAGATTCTGACCGTGGAGGGTAATATAAATAAAGACAAACCCTTGATGATCAGGCCGGACAGCGGGGCGCCGTACCGGTTCCTGGCCTCGGTATTACAGGCCGCATCTGAGGCGAAACTGTGGAATATGGAAATCGGTGCCAGGCGGCCGGCGAAATAGTCAATAAGTTGAGAAGTTGATAGGTTCGGTGGCGCGGTCCTTTCGGGTTGACAAGTAAATTCCTTATCAACTTATTTACTTATGTTTTGATAGATTTCTTGTGTGAGCCTGACGGTCCGTTCCAGGGTAAATTGTTGTTCAACTTTCGCGCGGGCGGATTGGCCGAATCGTTCCCGGAGTTGCCGGTCTTTGGCCAGTTTCAGGATGGCCTGCGTCAGATTATTGGGCGTATCGTCAATGACCAATCCGTTCTTATCATCATCCACAATCTCCGGCAGGATGCCCCGATTGGCCACGATGAGCGGTTTGCCGGATGCCATTATTTCCAGCGCCGCTCGGCACGAGCCGTCCGAACCCGGTACCAGGAATAATCCGAAGTCAAAGGTGTTGAGTATGTCCAGATAATCATTAGTCCGGTATCCGGCTGAGATAACATTGTTCTCTAATCCGAGCCGTTTGACCGGTTCGGTGACTAATTGATTATAATAAGTGCCTCTGCCGACAACGACCAACTTGACATTGGGCATCTCTTTTATAATTGATTGCATTGCTTCTATTATAATATGGAATCTGCGGTGGCGCTGAACCCGGGCCACGATGCCGATGACGATGTCGTTTCCTTTGATATTAGTCAGGCAGACGGGTTTTGTGCTGTTGGTAAATACGGAGATATCAATGCCGGAAGGGATGGCGGCAGTTTTTTCCGGCGCCAGGCCGAAGTTCTTTCGGTCCGTCTCTGCCAGGTTTTTGGATAGAGTGATATAGCCGTTAATGGCTTTCTTCATCAGGGATTTGTTGGTCCAGGTCGATTCCAGCGGATAGCCCTTGTGGTTAGTGCGGATGATTTTAACAGTAGGGAATCTGGTCTTTAGTTTCGAGGCGTAGTAGTGGTCCAGTGCGCTGTGGCAGTGGATGATATCAAAGTTATGGCTCGCCTCGATATATTTCGCCAACGCATTTATATGTGGCTTGAGATAAAATATGGACAGGTATTTGGCAGGGGTAGCCAGGGTCAACAGGGGAATGCCGGCTTGGGCTGCCTTAGAAGGGAGCGTTCTGTCCTTGTTATCAGGAGCGGCCAGGCAGGCAATATGAATTTCCAGCCCCTGGGTTTTCAAGCCCTTGCAGAGATTGAGCACCGGCTCGCTCGGCCCGGTCCATTTCCAGTCGTTATATAGATGGAGTACCTTCATACAAGAACTATAATATCTTGTTTATTATAAGGCAAGTAAATCAGGAGGTGAATCAGCCACAAAGGCACCAAGACACGAAGTTTTAGTGTCTTAGTGTCTTCGTGGTAAAATAGGACTATTGGAATCAGAACTTGACGCAGGTGCCGTTGTGTTCCTTGGCAATCTGTTCCATCAACGCCGCATCAACCCCATACATCTGGCCCATGCCGGAGGCACCCATGGCTTCGGCCACGCCGAAGTCGAGCGCAATGGTATTGATGCGTATCTTTCTAGTTTGGTTGAGGATGCGCAGGGCGGCCAGGATATCGTCCGGGTTGGTGTATTTGCCCCGGTTGGCCGTGCCATCGGTCATCAGGCAGATGGTGTAAGGATTGGGCACGCCGCTGGTAATGACGATTTTCTGGCCCTGGCTGGCGGCAGTGGATTGCCCGAGGAGCGACATTTCCACCGCATCATAGATGTTGGTATAGGCGCCGAGTTTGCCGGGCGCCTGCATGGTGCCGGGCTTGACGCCGTCCAGCCATTTAAAGGCCGCCTCTTTGTTCTCCGCGACCGGGACAAGAGCGTCCTGGAATTTACCGACCCGCTCGGAATAAGCGATGATATTGAATTTTACGGCCGGCTTGGCTTTGGCCATCACTTCCAATGATTGCTTGAGTTGCTCCACCAGCTTGTCCCACCTGTCCTTGCCATCCTTATTCTTGCCTTCCATTGAGGTGCTGGTATCAATCACGAATACCACGTCGCCTTCCAGCGGGATATCAAAGAAGGAAAAAGTGCCGCCCATTTTATTTTTATTATCGCCTTCAGTGCCGGTCTGGACCATCAGCTGGTTGATGGCTTCGGAGATATCGTTTCTGAGGCGGCCGGTTTCCTTGTTGAGCCGGGGCCGGAGCACATTCAGGGCTTTCTGCTTGGCTTCGTCATCCTTGAGCTTGGCCAGGTAGCTGATGGCGCTGACCTTGACCTCCCAGGCCTTGGACTCCAGGCAGCCGGTAATTATATCCAATGCTTCAGGCGGCGATGATTCAGCCAGCGCATCAATCGCCGCAATCTTGACGAGGTTGTCGCTGTTTTTGAGGAGTTCCAGGAGCAGGGGCTTAGCTCCGTCGGCTGATATTTTTCCGAGCGACTGAATCAATATTATCTTCTCGGGCAGTTTGGTTTTCTTGGTGGCGGTAATCAATTCATCTACGGCGATGGGGTCGCTTAATCTGGAAAGAGAACTGGCCACGATATCGATATTGAGCAATTCATTTTCTTTCAGCTCCCGGGCCAGTACGGTGTCAATCAGGACCTTGACTATGCCGGGGTGGTCGGTTTCGGCTAACTTGCGGATGGCAATGGCCCGTTCCACCGATGTCTTGGCTTTGTTATATTCGTCTAAAAATTCCGCCTGGGCCTGTTTCCATTCTTTATCCGGAATGGCGCTGAAAATATAGCCCGCGACGAATAAACCGGCCATGAAAACTAAAACGGCTGATATGAGATGTTTCTTTGCCATAATAATCCTCCTACTATAAATATAACCTTACTTATGTTTATTTTCAAGGTTTTCTTCATTATCCTGATGATTAGGCGAATCGTCTTTCGGAGGCGGTTCCTGGTTGCCGTCGCCTTTCTTGTCTTCCTCTTTAATGCCTTCCTTAGGCAGTTCTTTTGCTTTTTCCAGTTCAATATCCACAAACCGGCTCTTGCCTTTGCGCTCGATGGTGAATCTGAGCTTGGTTTGTTTTTCCTCTTTGATTAGTTTTTCCATTAGCTTTTTGTATTCATCCACCGAAGAGCCGATAGGCTGCTCGTTGATTTTGGTAAGCAGTTCGAATGACCTGAGTTTGCCGATAGCCGCTTTGCTGCCTTCTTCCACCTTGCTGATAATCACGGCTTTATAGTCAGGCGCCAGGCGGAGGTGGTGCTTGACTTCGTAGGTGAGGTCTTTGACGGTGATGCCGATGGTTTCGTCCTTGTATTTATCGGAGCTGTCAAAGTCATAGGGCGTTTTTTCCAGCACGAAATCCTGTTTCAGTTCCTGGTTATCGCGCCAGTAAGTGAGCGTAATCTTCTTGCCGGCGCCGATGCGGGTGAGAATCTGGGTGAAATAGTTATTGCGGCTGGGCCAGGGCGAGATGCCATAACTGCCCATATCAATATCAGGGTTGTCATTGCCGCCGTAGCGCGACAGGTAATCATAAGGATTGGGGTTATTGCCGCCTTTTAATTCAATCGGGTCATCCTTGCCTTCCTCCTGGACTTTGAGCAGGATATCGCCGGTCTTGAGCCCGGATTTTTCAGCCGGCGATTCCGGATAAATGTGATTGATTAACAGACCCATTTCACCGTTACGGGTCGCCTTCTGGCAGCCCAGCTGCTCGGTTAATTCCTTGTTCAGGGCCTGGAATTCCACGCCCAGGCAGACAATCCTTTTCATCTCGCGGTCAGAAAGCGGGATTAACTGCAGGTCAAAATGCGCCGTGGGCGTGATAAGGGAATCCTTTAATTCATTGAAGAAGAACACCTTGCCGGAGCCGTTGTTATAATCATAGCGGTAATTGCGGTAATTATAGCGGTTTCCATCTGATGACAGGGTTTCGGATAAATCCCGTTTTTCTTCCATCAGGATGCCCATTAATTCATTGTTGCTGTTAACGAAAACGGTTCCGGTCTTCCGGTTGGAATAAGGGGTATACTGGAGACGGTTTTTATATCCTTTGGAAACCCAGAAAAACCTGTCGTAGCCGACCTTTTCATGGCGCTTGTCGAATTTCTCTTTGACATTGATGGCATAGACGGTTCGACCATAGGTGGGCAGGGGCGATTTATAAATGTTCGGGGCATTGGTAACGGCGTTATCCGGGACCTTTATAAGCATCGCGCCGAAGTCCTTGAATACGCCCATGAATTCTGCCGGAGAATATTTATCTCCTATCAGCACCTCAACATTTTCAATCCGGTGGATTAAATCCTGTTCCAGGGTATCAGGTATGAGAATCCTGTTTTTATCAATAACCAGGCCGTATAGTTTCTTGTCGGCGACGGTCAGGTCGTTGTCTTCATCATCCCGGCCGGGCCGGTAACTTCTTGAGGTCGCGGCAAACCGGGCATAAGGGGAGCCGCCCTTTTCCTGTTCCTGCTGGCGGAATTTGAACTTGATTTCCAGGATGTAGTTTAGATATTCCTTTTTCAGCTCTTCTGTTTTCCGGTCCAGGTCATTAAAGGTGATGAGCGTATTTTCCATCAAATCAGAGCCGCGCCAGCCGTAGAGATTGCCGTTAACTTCAATCCGTCCTTCCAGCGGGTAGCCGATGACATCGCCCTTTTCATCAAAAAGAAGCGAGTCATCGTAGACATTCTCGCTTCCTTCCTGGCGGCTTCTTTTCCGGGTGACCTGGAAGAATGGTTTGGTTTTATCAGATGCCAGGAACGGTTCGTTCAATGATAAGCTGGCCGGCATGACTCGCACGAACCAGTTCTCATTTTCCTTGAAAATCCCGGCGGCATATAATTTACGGGAAGTGTCCATTACTCCGGGAGACGCGAATTTGACCCCGCCAGCCGGTTTTTTGTCGCCTTTGATGTTTAAGAATAAAGCAGAATAGTCCTGGAGGAATCCTTTCATTTCCGCTTCATATTCGGCGCCGGCAGAATCAATGACGGTTATCTTCTTGATGTATTTCCGTTCCATCATGTAATCTGTCAACAGGACCATTCCTTCAGAGCCGATGAGCACTCCGGCGGTGTCCCAGGTCATTTTCTCTGATATGAATTGAGAAATCCAATTGTTTTCCATGTCCCTTTTCCCCTCCTCGGGGTCTTTCTGGAACTCGAAACGGATCTGAACCAATGCCGCGCGGGCCGTGGCCGATATCTTTGTTTTTATGCTGGCATCATTATCCGGTTTTTCTTCCGGCGCCGCATTGAGCCAGCAGGCCGCCGCGAGGATGAATAATCCGACGACTATTTTTTTGTACATAAGGTCACCTCCTTTTTTATCAGTTATTCTTTATCGTAATCCGTATGATATTTCAATGGGATAAACATGGTCTTACCGTTACGGAGTGTTTCAATAAGCACTTTCTTTTCTCTTTTGTCATCCGCCATGATTTTCTCGTATATCTTTTTCATGTCGTCAAGAAATGTTATTTCCTGTTTGTCCACCTTGACGATGATCTCGCGCGTGTAAAACCCGGCATTGGACGCATTGCCCGGATACTGAACTCCCTGGATGTAGATGCCTTTTTTGCGGAAGATGAATAAATCCGGGTCGGCGAATTCGTTAATCTCCTTGACGGTCATATCCCAGCGCTTGCAGTCAAAATCATCGCCTTCCACCTTGCCTTTTTCCCGGGGAGTGATTTTAACGGTGAGGGTTTCCGCCCCGCGTTTAATCTGGAATTCGTTTTCCACATTCAGCGGCAGGTCGCCCAGGAACCAGCGGATTTCAGGCAGGTCGGTGTCATAAAGCCCGTTTATTTCCTTATTATTAATCTTGAGTATCAGATCGCCCGGTTTTAATCCGGCCCGCTGGGCCGGAGAGTTGTCGTCGATACTGGCCACCAGAACGCCCTTATCGCTGGCAAAGAATGTTTCCTTGTCAATATCGCGCAACGGCTGGAGCCGGATGCCGGTCCAGGAACGTTTTATCTCGCCGTCTTTCTTCAGGCGTTCCACCACTCTTTTTACGGTGTTAGAAGGCACCGAAAATGCCATGTCGCCGCCGAAGAATGAGCCCAAGGTGTTAATACCAACTATTTTGCCCGAAGTGTTGACCAGCGGGCCTCCGGAGTTGCCGGGATTGATAGAGGCGTCGGTTTGAATCCATAAACTGTATTCACTGGACGTGTCTCCCAGGAAACGCCGGGCGTTGCCCACGATGCCGAGCGAGATAGAGCGCTCCAGGCCCCAGGGGGCGCCGAGCGCCATGACAAAATGGCCCTCTTTCAGTTCATCCGAATTGCCAAATTCCACATACGGGAATATCCCATTCTCTTTTTCCGCTTCTATTTTGATAAGGGCAATATCAGTAGATTTATCGCGGCCAATCAGTTTTGCCGAAAGCATCCGGTTGTCAAAGAGCACGCATTTTATCCGGGTGGCTTTCTCAATCACGTGATTGTTGGTAACGGCGTAACCGTCCGGGCTGATCAGCACGCCGCTGCCCGCCACCAGAATCTGTTTGCGCTCGCCGCGTTCATATTCCTCAAGAACCGGTTTGACGTAGATAAGCGCCGGAAAGACTTTTTCCTTGGTGTTCTCTATGATTGATTCAAAGTCAATACTGCGCGACGGTTTGTCTTCTGGCGTGGCCTGTAAAGCGAACAAACAACTGACAAGTGCTATTAGAAGAACAGCTTTTTTCATTATCTACTCTCCTTTCTTGAAGTGTCGTAAGAATTCTAACATTGCATGAAAGAATTAGCAACTATTTTCTATTATATTATTTTCCGCTGCCGGGAATCCGGGAGAGATTAAGGTAGATGTCATTCAGTATGGTATCAATAAGGCGGGCGTTAGCGGGCGAGGGATTAATTGAGAATTCCTTGGCACAGACAATGCTCATCAGGGCATTTAGCAGGTGTGATTCCGCCTTATCGGCTTTTCCGGTGATAATCATTTCTATGCTCAGATTCATTCGGTTACGCGCTTCAGCAAGATGAAATTCCGGGTCAAGGATAAAATAATTATTATTGGCTATTTCGCCCAGCAAATCAGCCATCGCCTGTTCCGGTGAGGAAACGGAAAATGAGGAGAGATTCGGGCCCGGAGAGATTTTTTCCATCTTTGTTATGACCTCATGGTAATGGCTGTTGATGCTCTGGAACTCCGGTATCTTTACCGAAGCGGTGGTATTACGCAGGGAGTAATATATGTGTTTCAGACGGCTCAGGGATAATGTATACAGAACTTCATTGGTTTTTTGAGCCGCTTCTTCGTCTTGGGAGGTTTTCTGATAACGGACTAAGGCCGACGCCCAGGCATCAAGATAAAATGTCTTGATAACCTCCTCGTATCCGTAAGAACTAATGGCCTTTATAAAATCCTGCATCGGGGTATAACTGGTTGGGGTAATGGTTTTATTCTGCAGGTCTAATGAGCTGGATAATTTATCTGCGACTATCAAGTCCCGGTGGATGAGCAAAAACGGGTCTATGGTTTTGGCGTCTATGTTCTTGAGTTCTTTTTCCATGGATACAACCTCGTTAAATGCCGAATTGAGGAATCCGGCATTGTCGGACGTTGAGAGTAGTTTCGAGAAGGAGGCGTATTTTTCCTTTGTCCGGTCGCCGGAGTTCAGATAGATGTTCTTGGCATCAATGGAATAGAGGCGGTGGTAGATTGCGGCCTTGAGCATCCGGCTGGACAGGTTTTTATCAGCGCCGGTTTCAAGCCGGCCGAGCGATTGGCAATACCTGATTAAAGCGTCTTCCGGTTCCTGCTTTAGATAGGATCTGTTTGCCTTATAAAACGATTTTCTGGCCGCCTCATACGGAGTGGCGCAGGATGTCAGTACTATCAGCAGTGAGATGATGCCAGCAATCAGAAACTTGTTTTCTATTCTTTCCATCCGTCTTTTCCTAATAATTTAACAAAAACGCAGGAGCCGAAATTGTTCTTTTCGATGCTATTGTGGCGCTTTATTATCTGAATCAAGTCCTGTGAGAATTCATTACCCACCGGGCAGAGGAGGATGCCGTTATCAGGGGTCAATTGGTCAATCAGTTTGTTTGGCAGCTGGGGAGAGCCGGCGCTGACAATGATGCGGTCATACGGCGCAAATTCATCCCAACCCAATGAGCCATCTCCGGTTTTGTAATGGATGGAATGATAACCTAACTGTTCCAACCGCTTCCTGGCTGATTCGGTCAGTTCCGGCAGCCGGTCTACGGTATAGATGTTCCTGGACAATTCAGCCAGCAGGGCAGTTTGATAACCGGAACCGGTCCCGATTTCCAGGACCCTATGGCCGTTATGCAAATCCAGATGCTCCAGCATAAATGCCACCATATAGGGCTGAGAAATGGTCTGATTGCATCCGATGGGCAGGGGGTTATCCTCGTATGCCTGTTTGGATAGTTTTTCATCCACGAAGAGATGCCGTGGAATCTTCAAAAATGCGTGGATAACCCGTTCATCCTTGATGTCGCGGCTGGCTAATTGCGATTCCACCATTTGTTGACGTTGGTGTAGATAGTATGATTGGCTGGGGTCTGTCGAATAAGATTTATTTGGCTGGTAATCCCTCATTGAACTTAAAGGTCTGGGAGCCGATTTTGATAGAGTCGCCGTTTTTCAGGCGGTAATCGTCGACGTCCTGGTTATTGACCGTGCCTCTGGCGCTATTACCGAAATTGATAAACCTGAAGCCGATTTCATCCCTGATAATGGCGGCCTGGCGGTGCTGGACGAAAAAGCCGGAGATGGGGAACTCGCACTTGGGGCTCTTGCCGAAGAAAGTGGTGGTCTTCATTATGGCAAAGGTCAGGTTGCCTTTCTTCTTGTCCGTATAGCTCAAATGGGCCAGCAGGGCGGAACTACGTTCCTTCTGCCTGAGGTCCAGTTGTTTGCGGTCTATGGCGATGGTGGCGTCAATATCTATCTTCTGGGGGGCGGTATCTTTTGCCGTTTTTACCTGCTCAGATTCGGGCAGTTTGAAGAAGATGGAGAAATTCCAGATATTGATTTCATCCCCGCTATTGAGGTTGTATTGAGTGATTTTCTGGCCCTTGACATAGGTTCCGTTGCTGCTGCCCAGGTCAAACAGGGTATAAATATTATCGTGTTTTTCTATTCTGGCGTGGTGCCTGGAGATGCCGACGTTGTCGATGCGCACGTCGCAGGTCGGGTCGCGGCCGATGAGGATAATATCTTTATCCACATTAAAGGTGTTAACCGGGCGGCGTTCAAAGGTCAATGTTAATTCTACCATAATTATTATTAATTCTGGGGCAGAATAGTAACCCGGTTGCCGCTGAGGTATTTCACAATACCGTTTTTCAGGGCGAAGAGGGTGTTATCGCGTCCGATGCCGACATTAAGCCCGGGTTTAAATGGTGTCCCGCACTGGCGCACCAGGATGGATCCTGAGGTGACCACCTCGCCGTCATAGCATTTAATGCCGCGTCGTTGGCTGTTGCTGTCCCGGCCGTTGCGGCTTGACCCGCCGCCTTTCTTATGAGCCATAAAAACACTCCTGATTCAAATCCGTTGCAGTTAATTAATGATGTTAAGATAGATATATGATATGTTTTGTCAAGTATTTTTGTTATTTTAGCTCTAATTAATTTTTTTCAATAAATATTTATAAAACCATTGACAAATCATGCCGATTAATATAATATAATACACGGACTAACGAGTCCGTCCAATTAGAGATTGGGATCGAGGCAGGGAAGGGGAGATGTATGAAACGGAAAGAGCTGATAAAGGAAATTAAACTGCGGCGTCGGAGAGATATTATCGCGGCCGCCACTGATGTCTTCGCCAAGAACGGCTATCATTTGGCCGATGTTGAAGTAATGGCCGACAAGTTAGGGGTGGGTAAGGGCACCATTTACCGCTATTTTCCTTCCAAGGAAAAACTCTTTACCGCCGTGATGGAACAGATGATGCACCAGTTGGCTGATGAGATAGCCGCCAATGCAGAAGGAATAACCAATCCGGTCGAGCGCCTCAAGACCGTTATCCGGAGCCATATGAGTTTTTTCAGCCGTAATTTTAACCTTATGGAAATATTCATCCACTACCGCAGCGCCTATAAGGAGCATTCCAAATCTATTTATATGAAATATTACGGCCGGGGGTTGAAAAGGGTGGAGGCGCTTATCCAGAAATGCATTGACCAGAAATTGATGAAGAATATCCCGGCCCGGGCGGTAACGAACCTTCTGATAGACGTTTTCTACGGAATTCTCTTTACTACTTTCCTGGGTGGAAACAAGCAAACCTTCGTGGAGAAGGGTAAATATTTAGAAGAGGTGTTTATTAACAACTTATTAATATGATAAAGAAGACGATTGTTTTGATGCTGTGGGTTTTGGTGTTAATACCGGTGATGATATCGGCCGAGGGGCAGGGAAATAACCTGTCGATGCCTCAATTTGATGCGGGTCTTTCTCTGGAACAGAGTATCGAAATAGCCCTGGCCAATAACCGCCAGATGCTGATTGCCCAGGAGGGCATGAATTATGCGGATGCACGTTTAAGCGAGGCCAGCGCCCGCAAGTATCCGACCCTTTCATCCACCGCTTCTTATACCCGGCTGGATGAGGTGGCCACTGTGTCAATAGGACCGGGCGTTTCCGGCACGATGGGCGATGTGAATAATGCCAAAGGCGAACTGTCCATCAAGCAGCCCATCTACAGCGGCGGACGCATCAGCGCCGGCGTTGAGTCCGCACTGCTGGGCAAGACCGTCCAGTCAAACCAGAAAGATGATATCACCACGCGGGTGATATTTTTGGTAAAAAAGGTATATTATGACGTTCTTCTTAACGAAGCCATCGTTGAGGTAAACCGGAAGAGTGAATCTGTCAGCAGGGCTCATCTCGAGAATATCAGGAAACTCTTTGAACAGGGGCAGAGCTCCAGATACGAATTATTGAGGGCGCAGGTCCAATTGACCAATATCCAGGCCATGCGGATTCAGAGCGAAACCAATATTCAGAACGTCAAGTTGGTTTTCATGAATACAATCGGGCTGCCTCTGGAAAAATCAGAGGCGTTAAAACTCACCGGCAAGCTTAATCTACCGGCAGGCGGCGATGGCGTCAGGGATGTCCTGGAACATTCTGCCAAGCTGGAAGAGGCATTTCATAACCGGGCTGACCTGAAGATTGCCCAGTTAAAGATTGATATGCAGAAGCAGTCGATTGTTCTGGCCGAATCCGAAGGCAAGCCGGCATTTAACCTGATAGGTAATTTCGGCTACGAGTACCCGTCACGAAAGAAGTTTCTTACGCAGGCCTGGGGCGATTACTGGAGTGTCGTGACTGCGGCATCCATCCCGGTATTTGAATGGGGCCGGATAAAGGCGCGCATCCGCCAGGAAGAATCGTTGCTCAAGCAGGCGGAAATCGCCGAGATGGATATCCGGGAAAGGATTAAACTGGAAGTCCGGCAATCCGTGTCTTCAGTCAAGGATTCCGTGGTTCTCATTGAAACGCAAACTGAGAATATTAAACAGGCCGAAGAAGGCCTGCGTCTGGCCGAGATTGGTTATAAGAACGGGGTAAACACACAGCTTGAGGTGTTGGATACCCAGATGGCGCTGGACACGGCTTCGAAGAATTACGTCCAGTCGCTTTACCAGTATAACCTGGCCAAGGCCAATCTGGATTTAGTAACCGGGAAATAAGAAACAAGGAGTTTATTATATGAAGAAAGCAATTATCTGGTTGTTGGTTATTATTATAGTAGGCGGCGGCGGGTGGTTGGTTTATACGCGGTATGGTGAAATGAAAATCCGAAAGGCAAAGGTTGATAAAGGCGATAAAATCGTCTCGGTATCGGTTAAGCAAATAGCCAAGACAGATCTGATGGAGACGATGTCATTCTTCGGGACCATTAAGGCCATCAATCAGGTGGATGTATACACCAAGATAAGCGGTCGGGTGGAGGAGTTAAATATCAAGAACGGTGATGAAGTGAAATCATGGGATATCCTGGCTGTGCTGGAGCATTCGGCCATAACGGCGCAGACCGAGCAGGCCACGGCTTCCCTGGAGGCGGCCGGCGCCCAGCTGAAGCAACTTCAGATAAATCTGGCCAACCTCAAGAAAGAACTGGACCGGATCACGGAACTGAGCAAAGAAGGCGCGGTTTCCGAATCCAGGAAAGACCAGATAGAAACCCAGTATAATGCCTTGCTGGCCCAGAAGGAAGCCGTTGAGGCGCAGGTAAAGCAGCTGGATGCGGTCCTGCAACAGGCGAAAATCAACCTGGCCGAGGCGAATATCCGCGCATCCATCAGCGGGATTGTGGCGCAGAAATACATCGATCTGGGCGATATGGTCACGCCCCAGAAGCCGATTTTTACTATCATTCAGGTGGATACGGTCAAGATAACCGCATCAATTCCGGAAACGATATTAGCGCGTGTCAAGGCCGGGCTGACCCATGCGACGGTTATTGCCGATGCCTATCCTGATATGACCTTTGACGGACTGGTTACTTATGTGGCCCCGTCCGTTGACCAGCGCAGCCGGACGCTGGAAATAGAGATAGAGTTAAATAATAGCGATAGGATACTGAAGTCCGGGATGTTCTGCCGGATAGAGTTGATACTGGACAACAAAAAAGGCGTCATAGCGATTCCCAAGGATTTACTGGTCTATGATATGGTAGGAAACAGCAAGGAATATGCGGTCTATACCATTCAGGACGGCCTGGCCAAAAAGGTCAAGGTTAATCCGGGTATTTATTCCCGCGGCCTAGTCGAGATAAAAGAAGGGCTGGCGGACGGCGATACCATAATTACCTCCGTCGGGCCTCATATATTCGATGGTTGTAAAGTCAGTGCAGTCAAAACGGAATAGGAGTAAATATGTTTTTACCGCATTTTGGAGTTAAACAGCCGGTAACCAACCTGATGATATTTCTGGCCATCATCATTATGGGCGTGATGGCGATTCTTTTCCTGCCCATCGATTTGATGCCAGAGATGGAGATACCGGCCATCACGGTCATCACCACATATCGCGGCGCATCAGCCGAGGATGTGGAAACCGCCATAACCAAGAATATAGAAAACGACCTTTCCATTGTCAGCAACGTCACGGAACTTGTTTCCTATTCCCGCGAGGGCGTATCCAATGTGATTTGCCGGTTCAACTGGGGCACAAACCTGGACGAGGCGGCGAATGAAATCCGGGAACGGCTCGGTTTCACCGAGATGCGCCTGCCGGACGATGCGGAAAAGCCCATCATCATCAAATTCAGCACCACCGCCATCCCCATCCTGGGTTATGGCATTACGGCCAAAGAGAATCTGGGCAAGCTTTATGAAACCCTAGATAAAGGTCTGGCTACGCCCTTGAAGCAGATAGAGGGGGTCGGCGCGGTCCAGTTAATCGGCGGGCTTCAGCGCCAGATTAATATAGAAATAGACAAGGGCAAGTTAGCCGCCTACGGTGTCTCCATCAATGAGGTGGAATCGGCCATCCGGACCCATAATATCTCGCAGCCGGCCGGCAGCATCAAGGTCGGGCCCAACGAATATATGCTCCAGACGCCCGGCGAATATGAAGATGTCCGTGAGATCGGCGAGACCATTATCAAGGTCTCCGGTAACGGTTCAGCCGTCCGGCTCAAGGATATCGCGGTTATCAACGATGATTTCAAGGACCCGCCCGGCATGGTCTATGTCAATGGCAACCCGGGGATGATGGCCATGATTCAGAAACAATCCGGCGCCAACAGCAACGAGGTCTGCCGCAAGATCCAGGATAAAATAGAAATTATCAAGAAAAATCTGCCGTCTGATATAAAAATTATTGAGATGTTCAACACCGGGGATATGATTAATCTGACCATCAAGAATCTCCGCGATACCATATTCTGGGGCGGGGTGTTTGTTATTATCGTGACCCTGCTGTTTCTGGGCGAATTGAGATCCAGTTTGATTATTACCCTGACCATCCCGTTTTCGCTCATCAGTTCGTTTATCTTTCTCTATATCTGGGGCCGGACCATCAATATGATATCGCTGGCCAGCATCTCCATTGCCATCGGTATGGTAGTGGACAATGCGATTGTGGTCATGGAGAATATCTTCACCCACCGGGCGCGCGGAGCTGACCCGTTCAAGGCCGCCATTACCGGCGCTTCAGAGGTCGGCCTGGCCATCAGCGCCTCGTCGCTCACCACTATCGTGGTTTTTGTCCCGCTCATCTTCCTCAAGGGCATCACCGGCATTATGTTCAAGGAACTGGGCGTAATGGTCATTGTTACCATTACGGCGTCATTACTGACCGCCCTGACCTTCACGCCGATGTTGGCTTCAAGATTCTTAAGTCCGAAGTCGTCCTTTGAAAAGCATGGCTGGTTTAAGTATATCGAAGACATGTACGGCTTGGTGCTTGACTGGGCGCTGGCTAATAAAATTAAAACCATTGTTATTTCCGTCTTGGTTCTGGCGGGTTCGATTGCTCTTATCCCGTTGCTGGGCACTGAATTTTTCCCGGAAGAAGATACCGGCGATATCCGGGTGACCGTGGAACTGCCGCCCGGCAAACGGATGGAGGAGTCGCTTAAAATGGGGACGGAACTGGAAAAAATCTGCCGCGCGGCCTGCGGAAAAGATATGAAGGACTTTTATATCAGGACTGGCTCGGTCGGCCTGGGCGGTTCCATGATGGGCATGAAGGAAGGCACCAATGTGGTCATGGTCGGGCTCAAATTAGTCAAGGTGGGGCAGCGGAGCCGCTCCGACAAGCAGGTCGCCGAGATTATCAGGAAAAAGGTCGAGGTCCTGCCCGGCATTGTCAAGATGGATGTCAAGACCGGCGACCCGATGGCCCAGATGATGAGCAGTTCAGGTAAACCGATTTCTGTGGAGATTTACGGCAATAATATGGATGAGACCGATAAGATTGCCTCCCAGGTCAAGGCCATTATGAAAGAGACGCCCGGCGCCAAGGACCCGGCTGTCAGCCGCGAGATTGCCAAACCGGAATGGAAGGTGATGGTTGCCCCCGACAAGGCGGCTAATCTGGGCCTGACCAAGAACGCCGTGGCCCAGACCGTCCGGACGTATTTCTACGGTAAGAATGTTTCCAAGTACCGCGAGAAGGGCGAGGAGTATGACATCTTCATCCGCCTGCGTCCTGAAGACCGGCGGTTTGCCGAAAATGTGCTTGATACTTCCATTGCCTCTCCATCTATGGGGCAGAATGTCCTGCTGTCCAATGTCGCCAAAATTTATGAGGATATGGGGCCGATAGAAATTGAACGCAAGAATCAGACCCGGGTGGTCCGGGTCGAGGCAAATCTCCACGAGCGGCCTTTGGGCGACGTAGCTGACGACATCGAAAAAGAGGTGGCCAAGATATCGATGCCCGAAGGCGTCAACCTCAAAATCGCCGGCCTGCGCACCGAGCAGAAAAAGTCGTTCCGGGACCTGGGACTATTGCTGATGCTCAGTATCTTCCTGGTCTATGCCGTCATGGCCAGCCAGTTTGAATCGTTGGTAGACCCGTTTATCATCATTTTCAGCGTGCCGTTCGGTTTTAGCGGCGTGTTTCTTTCCCTTTTCCTGAGAGGATATCCCATCAGCATGGTTTCGCTTCTGGGCTTGGTCCTCTTGGTCGGTGTGGTGGTCAATAACGCCATTGTGCTGGTTGATTATATCAACTTATTAAGGCGTCCGGTGGCGGACGGTGGTTACGGAGTCGGTCTGCTCGAAGCCATCAGGCAATCCGGAGTCAGGCGTCTGCGTCCCATTATGATGACCACGCTGACCACGGTCTTCGGCCTGCTGCCTATGGCCCTGCAGGCCGGAGAGGGCAGCGCTTCCTGGCGGCCGCTGGGCACCACCATCCTGGGCGGGTTGCTGTTCTCGACCGCAGTAACGCTGGTGATTGTTCCGGTGCTCTATTATTTCTTCAATCGGGAGCGCAAACCGGCAGTTTAGGCGGGCGTTGACCCCGTTAGAGGTAGTGGCGCTATAGCGCCACGTGAAACGGGAATGCCAACCTCTATGTTGCCTAAAGATAATGATAAAAAACTGACTTGGGATGGAATAAGTTTTACCTCTAAACGGGGTTGACATTATTAGAAATATTTATAATATTTCTTGACATTGGCGTACGGATATTATAGTATGCATTATTAAAGGTTCTTGGACCCTGAGACCAAGGATTCGAAAGGAGAAAAGGAAACATGGCGGACAAACAATTGAAATGCGCGGAATGTGGCGGCGACTTCGTGTTCACAGAACAGGAGCAGCAGTTCCACCAGGAAAAAGGGTACACAAACGAACCGAAGAGGTGCCCGACTTGCCGGCAGAACAGACGTAACCAGTTTGGTGGTCGTGATGGTGGCGGTTTTCGCGGCGAACGCGTTCGCACCGAGGTAACTTGTGCGGGTTGCGGCCAGCCGACAACGGTTCCATTTAAACCCAGATTAAACAAGCCAGTGTATTGTGATGGTTGTTTTGCGAAAAACAAATCATCGTCTGGCCAATAGGATAGACTAAAATTTTCTTCTCGGACGGGGTTACTCATCCGGCCATAATAATTTTACAACTTGGGCTCGGAAGTTCTCTCAGGGGTGTTGACCCCGTCCGGAAGAAATTGCGGTATAATCAGAATATGTCAGGCGTAAGAATAAGAGTGGAAGGTTCAATCGACAGGGCGCTCAAGCACTTCAAACAGAAATGCATTGATGCCAACATTTTCAACGAGCTTAAAAGAGTCGCCTATTTCGAGAAACCCAGCGCCATAAAGAGAAAAGACAATCAGCGCAAGCTCCGCACCTCCCAGAAATTCAGCAAGCACCGGCCCAAATAACGAAAATGCAACCACGAATAGACACTAATTAGCACGAATGAAATATTATTAGTGTTTATTTGTGTTAATTCGTGGTTGCAAACTTTCCCTTCAGAATTACCCGTCATTTGCCGATAGATCCTCATATGAAAATCCCCCAGGGCTTAGTGCATGGCATAAAACGCTGCGCCATTCCGGCATTGGTGCTTGGCACGACCGTCTTCCTGCTGCTGATCATCCACCGCAAGGTCTATGCTCATTACGCCATGGAGTCTCAATATCAAATCAATCTGGCGCCTTTGGAAGTCCTGGCCTCACCGGACTGGTGCAATGACCCGTCATTTGAGGACGCCATCCGTTCTTCCATGAAACTGGACGGCCGGGTATCCCTATTTGACCAAGACCTGATTCCGCGCCTGCTGGATAAATACGAAAACAATCCCTGGGTGGCCCGGGTGGACTCGATAGAAAAGCAGTTCCCCAACAAACTCAGCGTCAAACTGGAACTGCGCCGGCCGGTGGTGTTGGTGGAATTAAAGAAATGGAACAACCGCAGTTTCTATTATATGGTGGACAAGGACTCAATCCGGATACCGGGCGAATATTATACCGTGCCGAATCTGCCCATAACCCTGCCCATCGTGGTCGGGGTGCGCAATTCGCCGCCTCTGCCCGGCCAGAAGTGGCAGGACCAGGGCCTGACCGACGCCATTGACGTTGCCTGCGTCTTCAAGCAATACGACGTCTATCCCAAGCTGGACGTGGCGGCCATAGACATCACCAACAGTGGCGGCAAGAGAAACAAGCAGTCCAGCGAACTCGTTATCCTGACCAAAAACCACACCCAGATAGAATGGGGCCGGCCGGTCAATACCGACAAGCCCTTTGAATTATCCGCCGCCGAGAAAATCAAGAACCTCTGCCGGGTGCTGGAGGTCTCGCCCCAGCTACAGGGCATCAAGATGGTCAAGGTCCAGTTTGACCAGCCGTATATCGTCCTGCAGGAACCGGCCCTTAAGAAGACCAATTCGGCCCAGACCCCGGACAAACGCACAAGGTAATATCTTGGGCAAGCGGGATAGACCCCACATTTCCTAATGCTTGATTTCCCTGCATGGCAAGCCATCGTTTTCTAAAAACTGCCTTTTCAATCTTGCCTCCACGATAGTTACTATCTAGCTCCACGATAGGCACTACCTAATCCCTTGGTAGGCACTACCTAACCCCTTGGTAGGCACTATCTAACTCTTAGATAGGCACTACCCAGCTCATTGATAGGCACTATCTAGCTCCTTGGTAGGCACTACCCAGCTCATTGATAGGCACTATCTAGCTCCTTGGTAGGCACTACCCAGCTCCTAGGTAGGTACTACCTACGGCTAACCAGGGAGGGGGGATACCCTACCCCCCACCGGCTAAGGATTGACCATAGTGTAACCCTAATATTATCAATATGTTAAAAATTGGGCATCATGAAAATATCTATTGAAACCTAAACTTTTCACATTTTGGTTGTGCCAAAATATTAATTTTTAAACTGAAAAGTTTATCATTCACCTATGCCACGAAAACCGTCTTTTATAGTATTAACCATTAATCTAGGGACACAATACTCATTTATTAGAAATAGGTATTGTGTCCCCGGATTCGAAGGTGGCTGGCGCTCAGGCGCTGGTGCCGGTAACCGGGGGGAGTTTCCAGTATTCATTTATCGATGCGTATGGGACGGTAAGCATGACATTTAATCCGTATGTGATGGGGTACATCGTGTAGCGTAGAGCTTATAGCGTATACGGGACGCGGATAACCACAGATTGCACTGATTTCCCTGATTATATAAAATCTGCGTAATCTGTGTCATCTGTGGTTTACTTCTTCTTTGCGTCTTCTATCGCGTTGACCGGCACGCCGAGTTCGCGCAGGGCTATTTCAGCGTAGTTGCGCACAGATTCGCTTTTATCTTTGAGTAATTTCTTTATCTCAGGGATGGCTTCTTTAGCGTTAATGTCTGATAATGTACAAAGAGTCGACTGACGAATTAACGAATCATTATCATGTAATAATTTGGTAACTTCCGGGATTGACTCCTTAGCATCAAGTTTGCCCAACGCGTAAACAGCCCACGCACGTATCTCCATGGCATCATTCTGTAATAGTTTAGTAATCTCATGAATTGACGCTCTATCTCCGAGCTTGATAAGTGTCTGAATAGAATTGCAGCACACTGTTATATCTTTGTCGTGAAGTTGCCTGCGGGCAACGCTGACAGGATTATACCACATTATCCCGGTGGCGGTAAGGAGAGCGCAGGCGAGACCGATTGCAATGAGCAGGGTCTTGATCATTTATTTCTTATCACAATAATTTCATCACCTGTTCCATCCTTACCATCCGGGCCGAAAGACCACAAGTCAAAATCCGGACGATTATGCTGAGAAGGACAGCGATATTGATATGGATTTCCCCACGGGTCTATTATCTCTTTCTTTAAATATGGACCCGTCCAATCTTTAGGAATAGGCGGAATGGTGGGTTTTTCAAGTAATGCCTTCAGGCCTTGTTCCGTAGTAGGGTAGGCACCATTTTCCATTTGATAGCTATCTAACGCCATGCTAAGATTGCGTATCTGTATTTGAGGTGATATTTCATGCCTCTTTATGTTTGGGCTTCTACTCAGTGAAATAACTGCTATTACTACGGCGGCCACGAGGGCGCAGGCCAGGCCGATTACTATAAGAATATTTCTATTCATATTTTAATCTGTGTAAATCTGTGTAATCTGTGGTTACGCCTCGTCCCTCACGGGACTCACTGCTGTTCGTACTTTAACACCGTGGCTGTGCCCTCAATGACCGCGAGCTTGGCCTGGTTATAGACCGTGGTCTTCATCTTGAGGATTTTCTTCTTTTCTGACTTTTCCAGCACCTCGCAGACCGCGGTTAAGGTATCGCCAATCTTTACCGGCGCCTTGAATTGCAGTTCTTGGGACAGGTAAATCGTATTCGGTCCGGGCAGTTTGGTGCCCAGCACGGTTGAGATTAAGCTGCCGACCAGGAATCCGTGGGCAATCCGGGTCTTGAACAGTCCGGCCTTGGCGAATTCCTCGTCAATATGGACCGGATTGAAGTCGCCGGAGATTTTGGCAAAGTCGTTGATGTCGGTCTCGCTGACGGTCTTGGAAAACGAGGCCTGGTCGCCTACCTTGATGTCGGCGTATTTCAGTTCGCTCATATATTCTCCTTGCTGTCTACTGACTACTGTTTACTGCCTACTTTACTTTGACCGTTTAATTATCCACTCGCTCATCCGCGGGCAGATTTCCTTCTGGCTCTTGGACGAGACGAAGATGCCAATATGTCCGGTCGGGAACGAGGCAATCTCGGTGTCGTCACTGCCGGTGCATTTGGTGAATTCCCGGGAGCAGGCCGGAGGCACCAGATGGTCATACTCGGCAAAGATATTCAGGACCGGCATGGTGATGTTCTTTAGGTTCACGGTCTTGTCGCCGATTTTGAGCTGGTTCTTGACCAGCAGGTTCTTTTGGTAGCAGTCGCCGATGAATTGTTTCCAGGCCGCTCCAACCTGGTCCGGCGAGTCGAATATCCATTTTTCCATCCGGATGAAGTTGTTGACGAAGTCCTTGTCGTCGATATTTATCATGAACCCGATGTATTTGTCCATGACCAGCCGGAAGGGGTTCATGAGCAGGAATCCGATGTTCATAAAGTCGCCCGGGATATTGCCGAATGATTTGGCCATCTTCTCCACGTCCAGGCCCTTGGACCAGACGTTTAAGAGGCCGGTGTCGGTATCGAAATCAATCGGCGCCACGATGGTAATCAGGTTCTTAATCTTGTCCGGGTGCAGTGCCGCATAGATGGCCGAGAAGGTGCCGCCCTGGCAGATGCCGGCCAGGGTGAGTTTGGATTCGCCGGACAGTTCCAACACCTTGTCCACGGCGTTATTGAGATAGCCCTCGATGTAGTCCTCGAGGGTGATGAACTTGTCCATCGGAGCCGGATAGCCCCAGTCAATCAGATAGACGTCAATGCCCTGATTGAGCAGGTATTGGATGACGCTCCGGCCCGGGTTGAGGTCGAGCATATACTGGCGGTTGACCAGTGCGTAGGATATTAACATGGGCGGTGTATGGAGTTTCTTCTGGACGGGAATATAATGGAAGACCTTCATCCGGTCTTCCTGGTAGACCAGTTCGGACGGCGTGGTGGCGGTGGCCGTGTCCATCGGGTTGGTTAGGATTTCCATGCCCTTGAGGAATTTCTTCTGAAGGAAGTCCAGCTCCTGGGCGAAGTTGATTTTGGTGGCGGTCGGCGCGGCGCCTTTGTCGCCCTGGCTCTTGGGAGCCTCTTTCGTCTTTGGCATAATGTTTCTTTAATCCTTTCGTTTCTTGGTCAGCAGTTTTTCCAGCTCTTTGATTCTCTTCTTCAGGTTGTAGAGCTCCTGGTAGACGTCGTCAATCTCGGTCCGGGTGATGATGGGCGTTGATTTGAGCATCTCTTCGACCACGGCAAAGTGGTTATTGCGGAAATCGAGATACGAATCCAGCGTGGTCTTGATGGACTGGCCAAAGGCCGGGGTCTTGAACAGCTGGTAGAACCGGTCTTCAAAGGTCTTGACCAGGAGTTCGTAGAACTGCTTGTATTTTTCTTGGGTTACCTCGCCCTTGAGGATGGTCTGGGCCTTTTGGGCCAGTTCCTCGATGGTGGCCTTGCTGGGCGAATAGAGGACCATATTGAAATCAACCGTGGCGCCGCAGTATTTCATGAAGGAGTCGATGCTCTTGTGGATTTTTTCCAGCACCTGGCGCGAGGGGCCGACCATGGGCATCTTGAGGAACTTGCCGAAGGCCGATTCGTAGCCCTGCATCCAGGAATCGTAGAGTTCCTTGTATTTGGCCGGGTCCTGCTTGCCCTTGAATACGTCGCCCATTTGCCCCGAGAGTTTGGTCCAATTTTCCACGAAGGGTTTGTAATTCTGGTCGTAGAACTGCGAGAAGTTCTCCAGTGATTTCTTGATGGAGTCGGAGAAGTCGCCCATATTGTCGGCCGATGGAATGGGCAGTCCGAACAGCTTGCCGAAGACCTCCTTCTGGCTGTCCATCCACATATTCAGGAGATTCTTCATGGCATCGGGCGATGAGGAGATATTGCCGGCATTGTCGGTCCAGGCCTTGAAGAGTTTCATATAGACGTCGGCCGCCTCGACGAATTTGGGGAAGATGTTTCCGGACACGCCGGACATGGGCATGTGGTAAAACTGTTTGGCCATCTCGTCGTAACCCTTGAGCCAGTCCGGATATGCCCCGGACATATTCGAGTGCATAAACGGGTTGGTCTTCATGGAATCGGAGAATTTGCTCCACATATCGAAGAAGGGATTGGATGGGGTTTCTGATTTTGGCGTTTCGGCCTGCTTTTCTTTTGGCATATACTCTCCTATCTTTTAATGATTAAACAGGGGTTTAATTTATATTTATAATGTAGAAAAGTCAAGAGATATTTGGTAAATTAGCCACTGAGCGCCATAAGGGCGCCATGGCGCTTCGGCGCCAGAAGACACCAAGGCACTAAAGGACACAACCCCCCGACCCCCTTTGCTAAGGGGGAGTAGGGTGAATTATTCCCCCTTAATAAAGGGGGATAAAGGGGGTTGTCTTTGTGGTAAGGTGTTTTTCTTAATAGCATGAAAGAATTAGATTTATTCCTGTCTTATCTTGATGTGGAGTGCTCACTTTCCAAGAACACCCTGGATTCCTACCGTTCGGATATAGAGCTGTTTGTCAGATACATCACGGGCGGCAAGAAGGACGCGGATATTTCACCCGGCAGTATCACCGCCGCCGATATCTACAAATTCAACCAGTTCCAGCGTGGCAAGAACTTTTCCGCCAATACCATCACCCGGCGGATTGTGGCGCTAAAGATGTTCTTCAAATTCCTGGTGGCCGAAGGGCATCTCAAGTCCGATCCGACTACGTTGGTTGATAAACCAAAACCCTGGCAGAAACTGCCGGATACGCTTTCGTATATCGACATAGAGAAGATATTCAATGCCTGCGGCGGCAAGAAGCCGCTGGAAATCCGGAATCGGGCAGTGCTGGAGATGCTATACGCCACCGGCGCCCGGGTCTCGGAGGTGTCCAACCTGAAACTGACCGATGCCAATCTGGAGGCCGGATACATCCGGTGTTTTGGCAAGGGCTCAAAGGAGCGGATAGTGCCGATAGGGGAGATGGCGCAGGAATGCCTGAAGAAATATCTTAATGAGGTCAGGCCGGCGCTGGTAAACCCCCACACCAAAAATTTTGGTGAGGGGGTAAAGCCAGTCAGTCCGCCCAATGTATTTCTGAGCCGGCGCGGAAAGCGCCTGACCCGCGACACAATATGGCGGATACTGGCCTTTTATGCCCGTCAGGCCGGGCTCAGGGGACGGATACATCCGCATCTGCTGCGGCATTCATTTGCCACGCATCTGCTGGAGCACGGAGCCAATATCCGGTATGTTCAAGAGATGCTCGGGCACACGGATATTTCCACCACCCAGATATACACCCATGTGGATAAGGAACGCCTGAAGGCAATTCATAAGCAATTTCATCCCAGGGCGTGAGCGTGGTTTTTATCCTAAGACGTACGCTGTTTCCTGGCGAATATCTCGTCCCAATCAACCTTACCGGTGAATTGCATTACTAAGAACAGGGTGATAACACAGAATATGGTTATAGCCAGCCCGGTATAACCTTCAAAGAAGAATGTGTATGAGAATAATACCAGATAAATGAGCTGGGCTGTGCCGATTCCGGCAAAGGCCAGGCGTTTACTTACCACCAGGCGCATGTAAGAGACGACCAGGATTATTGCGACGGTTGATGAGATCAGGAAGGACAGATGCACCGGCAGGTGGTCGACCAGATAAGCCAGTAAAAGATGGAAGCTGAAAAACGCCGCTCCGATGAAGAAATAGTGCATCGGATGGAGTTTTATCTGCCGGACTGTGGCATAGATGAATAGCAGGAAGAAGAAGAGGAAAAGTGAAACCGGCGCGGCATAGGTGACCTTGCTGGCCCACGGGCCGGGATTGAGTTTATGGGGCATGGCCATGCCTATCTGGACGCCGGAAAGCAGGTTGGAATAACGCCAGGAGAGTTCCCACCCGTTGTTTTTCCGCTCTTTTTTGGTCGGGGAAATGCTGTTTTCAGGGAAATCAATCTGGTTAAAGTCGGTTTGCATGGTTAGGGCGAAATTCTTGATTTGGTTTATATTCTCGCCAAAATTATACCACCAGTCATCCAATCCCTGTGATTCGTAGAACACCTCTATTTCCTCTTGTTTTTCCTGGGACAGGGTCAACGGGATAATGATATTTCCTTCGGATATATTGGCGTTTTTCAGTTCTTTTCCTCCGACTATGATATGAAAATTGTCATAGACGGCTTGTTGGGATGGGAATGAGAAATAAAAGAATATTTCCCGATTCTCACCGGTTGGATTGACAATACGGTATTTCCCCTGGAATTTTACCCTGTAGGTCGAATACCAGAGAAGCCCTTTCTTGCGGTGGTCTAACTTGAGATCGACATTTATGGTGCTTGCCTCGAGCTGGACATAATGAGTGGTTTTTTCAGTCTCGGTCTTGTAGGTGGTTTGGCCCTCTTCGACCACCTTGACTTTTTTCTCTTTTTCGGTCTGGTAATATACCGACGGGGCATATTGATGCTGAGGCGTGCCCCATAATCCGCCGACTGCCTCACGCAGTTTTGTGTCCTGCGTATTGGTTCGCAACGTCACGGTAGCGCCGAGAATGACCCAAGCGGTCGCAACGCACAAGTATATGAAGACAATGCTTAGGATTTTTATAATCATTTTCATATCCTCCTTTTCGGTTGCGTGCAAAGCAAATCCGGATTACCGTTTGACCATTGATTCCATCTTTTTATTGATGACCGGCAGGGATATCTTTACGGTAGTGCCCTTGATTTTATCGCTCTGGATGTCAATCTTGCCGTTGTGGTTCTGGACGATGTTATAGGCGACCGTTAGTCCCAGTCCGGTGCCCTTGCCCGGTTCTTTGGTGGTGAAGAACATATCAAAGGCGCGGGCCAGTTCTTCCTGGCTCATGCCCACGCCGGTGTCGCGCAGGCAGACCGTGATATTCTTATCGTCCGTTTCGTGGAATATTTCTATCTTTTTCTCGTGCTTGGTGGTGTGAGTATTGACCGCATCAACCGCATTCATCAGGAGATTCAGGAATACCTGCTGGAGCTCGGTGGCGTCGCCGAATACCTGGGGCACATGAAGGGGCAGGGTATTACTTAAGGTTATTTTGCTTTCTTCCAGCCGGTGGTGGACCAGCGAGATGGCCCGTTCAATGATAATCTTCAGGTCTAGCGGCTGGGGCGAGGTCCGGTGCGAGAATGACTGGAGGATTTTCTTGAGGGTGTCCTGGATTCTGAGCAGTCCGTCGATTATCAGTTCTAGGTACTGCTGGGTTTGGGCCTTGTCCAGGTTGCCTTTCTTGAGCGAGTCGGCGGCGTTGAGGATGCCGCCCAGGGGGTTATTGATTTCGTGGGCAATGCCGGCGGCCAGAGTGCCGGTGGCGGACAGGCGCTGGGCCACGATTAACTGGGCCTCGGTGGCCTGAATCTTTTCCCGGGCTTCCTGGATTTTGCCTTCCATGTTATGGTGGTATTCGTTAAGTTCCTTGGCCATTGTGCCAAAGGTGGTCAGGAGGTTGCCGATTTCATCGGTGCTGCGGGCGGGCGGGATATTTATATTGTAATTGCCCTTGGAGATTTCAGCGCTGGCTTTTGCCAGAACCTCGATAGGGTTTAATACCAGTTTGGTCAGCAGGATATACATGCTCAAGATTAATATGAATGTGCCCAGCGGCATGACCAGCAGGATGGTTTTGACCGATTCGATGGGATTGAAATCCTGGTCGGGCGAGGTCTGCTGGGGTTTCATCTTCATGACGAAGAGTTTGTTATTGAACATAATCAACGGGGTAATGACAAATCCGTCGCGGAAGATGGACTGGCGGGTGTTAAGAACCTCGGCGATGTACTTGTCACTTTTAAAGATACCGGCGTCGGGAATAGGGGACGCGGAGATAACCGGCTGAAGCTTGTCGTCCACGATGACCCAATTGGTGAAGAGGGTGGAGTAATTTAATTTTGTCTTGAGGGTTTCCCAGTCCTCGGCGGTTCGGACATCAGCCAGCCAGTCTTGGGTAACGCTTTTGAGGAGTTCGGTCATTCCGCGCTGGTTGGTTTGGACCCGGCCCCAGGCGGTCATCCATAGATGGAAGGTCAGGATGCCCAGGATGAGTATCATCACGGCGGTCAGGGCCAATAATATTTTATTTCGTAGAGACATATGGCGTAAAACAACACCCTTTTCACTGGCCAGCCGCTAGAGAAATTATTTTGCCAGCTGCTGCATCAGGACCACTAACGGCGAGAACAGGGCAATAACGATGAATCCGACGGCCACGCCCAGGAAGACGATGATGGCCGGCTCGATGATAGTGGTCAGCGACGAGACCAGGGCGTCTACCTCGGTTTCGTAACTGTCGGCAATCTTGTGGAGCATTTTATCCAGTTCGCCGCTTTCCTCGCCGACTTCTATCATATTAATCACCATCATATCAAAGACCTTGCTTTCCGAGAGAGGCCCGACAATGCTTTCACCCTCGCGGATGCTGTCGTGGACGTGCTGGATGGCGGTGGCGATCACTTCGTTGCCCACGGTGTTTTTCACGATATTCAGCGCCTCCAGGATGGGTACGCCGCTGTTGAGCAGTGTTCCGAAGGTTCTGGAAAAACGGGCGATGGCCGCCTTGCGGAAGATGATACCGATCAAGGGCGTGCGCAGTTTCATCCGGTCAATGAATATTTTTCCGTTGGGTGAACGCGCCATGCCGATTACGGCAAAATAAATAGCCAGTGGTATGACTGGGATCAGATACCAGTAGTCGATCAGGACATTGCTGATGCTCATCAGCAATTGTGTCTGGGGCGGCAGGCCGCTACCGATTTCCATTTCCTCGAATATCTTCCCGAACTTGGGCACGACTTTGGTCATAATGACGGTGAGAATCAGGACGGCGATGAGGATGACTACGGCCGGGTAGGTCATCGCGCCGATGACCTTGCGTTTTAGCGCCTGGGCTTTTTCCATGAAGGTGGCTAATCTGATAAGAACGGTGTCCAGCACGCCGCCGGCTTCGCCGGCTTTGACCATATTCACATAAAGGCGGTCAAAGACGCTCGGGTGTTTCCCCAATGACTCTGAAAAAGAGTTTCCGGCTTCCACATCAACATAGACATCAGTGATGACGTCCTTTAATTTGGACGGCTTTAGTTGCGCGGCCAGAATCTTCAAGCTTCTCAAGAGCGGCAGGCCGGCATCCTGAAGGGTGGCTAGCTGGACCGTGAACTGGGTGAGCATTTTCTGGCTGACGCCGCCGACATAGAATCCTTTTTTCGGTTTAACCGTGGCGCCGGCCGTCGATGCGCCGGCGGCTTTTTCCTTGACGCCGGATGGGAAATAGCCCATTTTACGGATTTGATTGGTTGCGTCCTGCGGAGATGGGGCTTCTACCTCACCGGCCACCTTTTTACCTGATTGGTCAACTCCGACATAGGCATATCTTGGCATATTGAATTCCTTCTTTTATAGTGTTATAGTCACTATTGGGAATATGTTACCTCGGGCATGATTCCCTTGCCCAGTCATTGTGATTTAATAAACTATCCTCCTAAACAATCGTTTGGTAGTTATACAAATATTATAGAAAGGGTCAATAAAAAAGCGACTATAGAAATTTTTCATTATTTTCCCCGTTATTTCGTTTAATACGGGATGCGGCAGTCGCTTGATTTATTTGACGCTATATTTTTTCCGTTAAATATGTTGACACTTTATTGATATTTGATTTATCTCGCTTTTTTGGAAGACAGCCAAACAATAGAAAACCCGCCTACACTAAAGTTTCGGCGGGTCTAACTCGCTGTAACATCCTGACGGATTAACAACGAGTAAGATAGTCCTATGTTATTTGATTTTGCGGCAGTTTTGGTCTTCATTGCCCTGGCCGTCCTGTGCGTATTCTTCACGCTGGTGTTTTCCTGGGTGGTCCGGCCCAGCAAACCCTCGTCTGAAAAGGCGTCCACCTACGAATGCGGCGAGATTCCAGCCGGCAATTCCTGGATTAAGTTCAATATTCATTTCTATGTCATTGCCCTGATTTTTATCATATTTGAGGTGGAAATCCTGGTGCTTTTCCCATGGGCCGTGGTTTTTCAGAAACTGGGCATGACCGGTTTCATAGAGATGCTGGTTTTTGTCGGCATTCTGACGCTGGGTTTGGCCTATCTATGGAAAAAGGGCGACCTGGATTGGGTCAAGGATACTAATTACCTGAAGGATGAGGACAAGAAAGACTAAAGAACAATAATATGAGTCTGATAGAGAATCGGTTTAATAAGAATCTGATCGTAACCTCGGCTGATTATTTCATCAACTGGGGCCGGGCTAATTCGCTTTGGCCGGTATCGTTCGGTTTGGCTTGTTGTGCTATCGAGATGATGGCCACCGGCATGGCCCGTTATGATATCGCCCGTTTTGGAGCCGAGGCTTTTAGGCCTTCGCCCCGGCAGGCGGATTTGATGATTGTGGCAGGCACCATCACCCACAAGATGGCCTCACGGGTGAAGCTGATATATGAACAGATGTCTGAGCCCAAGTATGTCATGGCCATGGGCTCGTGCGCCTGTAGCGGCGGGCCGTTTGTCAAGCATTCGTATGCAGTGCTCAAGGGCGCTGATTTGGTGATACCTGTTGACGTTTATATCCCGGGCTGCCCGCCCAGGCCTGAGGCGTTGCTGGAAGGGCTGATGAAACTGCAGAAATTGATAAGGCAGAAGAGTATTGCCAAGAAATGACGAAGGACTAATGACGAAAGATACGGTTTATGACAGCGAATGTGATATTTGAGAAGTTAAGGGCCAGATTTGGGGAGGGTATAGAATTTCAGGATAATTCACTTTTGCCCTTTATTAAGGTCAGGCCGGATTCCATCCGGAAGGTGGCGGATATCCTGCGTAATAACCCGGATTTAGGGTTTGATTCGCTGATGTGCCTGACGGCGGTTGATAATCCGGCTAATTTTACAATTGTGTATTTCCTTTTCTCGATGAAACATCAGCATAAGGTGACATTAAAGGTTGAAACGCCTAAGGATAATCCGAATGTGCCGACGGTGGAGAAGATCTGGAGCGCGGCAAACTGGTTTGAGCGCGAGGTTTATGACCTGTTCGGCGTGAAGTTTGACGGGCATAGCAATCTGGTGCGGATTATGTTGCCTGATGATTGGGAAGGTTACCCGTTAAGGAAGGATTACCAGTATCCGGCTACTTATCGCGGACTGCCGTTATAAATGGTTTTTATGAGTGAAAAGTTAAAGTTGGATAATCGGTCAACGAGCATTGTTAAAGACGCCGCCTCACACATGGCAGAGGTAGTGGTGGGCGAAGAAATGCTGATTAATATGGGCCCGCAGCATCCCTCCACCCACGGTGTGCTGAACAAGGTGCTCAAGACCGACGGCGAAATAATCAGTGAGGTGTTTCCGCAAATCGGCTACCTGCATCGGGGCCTGGAGAAGATAGCCGAGAAACTGAATTACCACCAGTTCATGCCCTATACGGATCGGATAGATTACCTGGCGGCCATGAACTGTAATTTGGCCTATGCCATGGCAATTGAGAAACTGGCTGCTATCGAGGTGCCCAAGCGGGCCGAGTATATCCGGGTGATAATGGCTGAATTGAACCGGATTGCCACGCACCTGGTTTTTATGGGCACGATGGGGCTGGAGACCGGCGCCTGGACGCCGATTGTCTATGGATTCCGGGAAAGGGAAGAGATACTGGATTTATTTGAGATGACTTGCGGTCAGCGGCTGACCTATAATTACATGCGCATCGGCGGCGTGTCGGACGATCTGCCCAACGGATTTGTCGACAAGGCGCGCAAGTTCTGCGATGTTCTGGAAAAGAAACTGGTGGAGTATAACAACCTTCTTTCGTATAACCAGATATTTATTGATCGAATGGCCAAGGTCGGCGTGTTGCCGGCGGATTTGGCCGTAGATTACGGCGTGACCGGCCCGGCCTTAAGGGGCTCGGGGGTAAAATGGGATTTACGCAAAAACGAGCCGTATTCGGTTTATCCGGAATTGGAATTTGATATCCCGGTTGGCAAGGGCGAACTGGGTAAAGTGGGTGATGCCTGGGACAGATACATGGTCCGGATGCGGGAGATAGAGCAGAGCATCCGGATTGTCCGTCAGGCGCTGGATAAGTTGCCGGCCGGTGATGTTCGGGCCAAGGTGGGTCGGATATTCAAACCGGCCCAAGGCGAGGTGTATGTCCGGGCTGAGAATCCGCGCGGTGAATTGGGATTCTACGTGGTCAGCGACGGCTCGGCCAATCCTTACCGGCTGAAGATCCGGACCGGCTCTTTTAATAACCTGAGTGCGGTGCCGCCCATCAGTAAGGGAATGATGATATCTGATTTTGTCATTACATTGGGCAGTTTTGACGTAGTGTTGCCAGAAATAGACAGATAATCCAATATGTTGAAAGAATATATTGACGCGATAAAGAGCTTTGCCGAGCAGAACCTGCCGGTGATAAATGTGCCGGTGGAATTATGGTATATTGTCTGGCTGTTCATATTCGGCGGCATAGTATTGGGCGGCATGATGTTATTCGCCGGCCTGGCCGCTTATGCGGAACGCCGGGTAGCCGGATTCCTTCAGAGCCGTTTGGGTCCGAACCGGGTCGGGCCGCAAGGGCTGTTGCAATTCATGGCGGACGGCATTAAGCTGGTGATGAAGGAAGACCTGATACCTACCGCCGCGGACAAGATACTCTTCCGGCTGGCTCCGTATGTGCTGTTTATCGGGACACTGGGTATCTTTGCGGCATTGCCGTTCAGCAAGTATGTCGGCATAACTAATCTGAATCTTGGGCTGCTTTATATCCTGGCTATTTCCAGTCTGGTAGTCATCGGGATTATCATGGCCGGCTGGAGCAGCGGCAACAAGTGGTCTCTGCTGGGCGGGATGCGCTCGGCCGCCCAGATTATCAGTTATGAGATTCCCATCGGTATCTGTTTCCTTACTATAATAATGATGGCTGGCACAATGAATATGAATACGATAACCGAACTGCAAGCGGGTAGTATCATCAACTGGCTGGTATTCAGATATCCGCCGCTGACCATGGTTCTTTTCCTGATATATTTCATCGCTTCGATGGCCGAAGTCAACCGGACGCCCTTTGATATCCCCGAAGCGGAGTCGGAAATCGTAGGCGGCTATCACACCGAATACAGCGGGATGCGTTTTGCCTTCTTTTATATGGGCGAATACGGAAACATGTTCGCGGTCAGCGCTATTGCCTCCATATTATTTCTGGGCGGCTGGCAGAGTCCGCTGCCTTTCTTCATATTAAATGCGCTGTTCGGTGATTATGCAGTGCTGACAGCGATTGAGGGATTTGGCTGGTTCCTGGCCAAGTCGCTGGCCCTGGTATTTCTGATGATGTGGTTGCGCTGGACCCTGCCGCGCTATCGGGTGGACCAGCTGATGACGCTGTGCTGGAAGGTGCTCCTGCCGATTTCGCTGGCCTGTATGCTGATAATCGGCGTCTGGATGATGATATAGATTATGGTGAATTATTTTAAGTCTATTTGGGTTGGGTTAACGTCGATTCTGGTCGGGATGGCTATTACCATCAAGTATTTTTTCTCTAAGAAGGCGACCATGCAGTATCCTGAAGAGCGCTGGCAGATGCCGGAACGGTTCCGGGGGATGGTTAAATGCGACAGCAGCAAATGTATTTCCTGCTTATACTGCGTCAATATCTGCCCGGTCAGCTTGATTACCCTGGAGAGCGTCAAGGTTGATGTGCCAGCCAAGGTTATTAACCTGGAAGGCAAGGAAATGAAACGGTTGAAGGACGTGACCAAGTTCGAGGTTGATATTTCAAAGTGCATATTCTGCGGCTTGTGCATTGAGGGCTGTCCGACCGGCGCGATATATATGAGCCACGAATACGAACTGTCCTGTTACAGCCGTAAGGATATGGTTTATCAATATGCGACACCGCCACAGGTACCCCCGGCGGAAAAGAGTTAATATATGGCAATGAGTGAGTTGATGTATCAGGTAATTTTCTACGCAGTAGCCGCGCTGGTGCTCGGCTCGGCCCTGATTGTTGCGATGTCGCGCAATATCGTGCATTCCGCCTTTGCTTTATTACTGACCTTCTTCAGCGTGGCCGGGATATACGTATTCCTGTCGGCTGAGTTCCTGGCCGTGGCTCAGGTGGTCATATATGTCGGCGGCATCCTGGTCCTGATTCTCTTTGCGGTGATGCTGACCAACAAGGTCCGGGATGTGAACCTCTCCAATCCCTCGGCGCCGCCTTATATTGCGGCTCCGCTGGTGATGATTATATTCGCCGGTCTGCTTTGGCTTATAATGAAGACGCCCTGGAAGACCGTCGGACCGCAGGAGATCGGCGCGATTAACGACATCGGAAATGCCCTGATGGGTAGATATTTGCTGGCCTTTGAGGTTGCCGCAGTCCTGTTATTGGGAGCTTTGCTCGGCGCGGCGTACCTGGCCAGAAAGAGGAAAAGTTAATGATATCCTTGCAGACATTCTTGATAATCAGCGCGGCGCTGTTCTGCCTGGGGCTTTTTATTGTCCTAACCAGAAAGAATGCCGTGGCCATATTGATGGGTATTGAACTGATTCTCAATGCCGCGAGTATTGCCTTGGTGTCGTTCTCGCGATTTATCACGCCTTACGGAACCGGAGGTATTGGCGGCGTAGTCGCTCCCGGCGCTCCGGCAACAGGCGGACAGACCTTTGTTATTTTTGTAATCATTATTGCGGTCTGCGAGGCGGCCGTGGCTTTGGCTATCATACTTAATATCTATCAGAATTTTCGGACTGTGGATACCGAACAGACAAAGGAATTAAAGGGCTAATATATGGAAAATTACTTATGGCTGATACCGTTCCTGCCGGCTTGCGGGGCAGTCATCCTGCTGATTATCGGCCGATTCCTGCCCAAGATGCTGGTGAGTATCATTGCCTGCGGAACTATATTTACATCTTTCATACTGGCGGTTATTACCTTTATCCAGCTGTTGGGCCTGCCGGCCGATGAGCGGATTATCCATCAGACCGCCTACACCTGGCTCCAGGCCGGCGCATTCAAGGCGTCGGTCGCATTCCTGGTTGACCCGCTTTCTATTATTATGCTTCTGGTGGTGACCGGGGTGGGATTCCTGATACACGTCTATTCCATCGGTTATATGGCTGATGACAAGAGGTATTCAAGATATTTCGGATTCCTTAACCTGTTTGTCTTCGCCATGCTGTTGCTGGTTTCGGGCGACAACCTGCTGATGATGTTCATCGGCTGGGAAGGCGTGGGGCTATGTTCATATCTGCTAATCGGATTCTGGTTTGAGAAGACGGCCAATGCCATTGCCGGGATGAAGGCATTCATCGTTAACCGGATCGGCGACTTCGGTTTTGTGCTCGGCGTGATGCTGCTGTTCTGGAGTTTGGGGCAGGTCAGTGGTCAGTGGACCGTAACATTCACCGAGTTAAGGGAACATGCCCATTATCTGACGCCGGCTATTGCCACGGCCGTCGGGATATTGCTGTTTATCGGCGCCTGCGGTAAATCAGCCCAGATACCGCTGTATATCTGGCTGCCTGATGCCATGGCCGGTCCGACCCCGGTCTCGGCCTTGATTCACGCGGCCACCATGGTCACGGCCGGCGTTTATATGATTGCTCGGATGAATTTTGTCTATGTCCTTTCTCCGACGGCCATGATGGTCGTGGCAATTGTCGGCGTGGGCACGGCGCTGTTCGCCGGCACTATCGGATTATTCCAAAAAGATATCAAGAAGGTCCTGGCCTATTCAACTATCAGCCAGCTGGGTTATATGTTCTTGGGAGTCGGGGTGGGGGCCTTTGCGGCCGGTATTTTCCACCTGATGACCCACGCGTTCTTTAAGGCGTTGTTGTTTATGGGTTCGGGCAGCGTCATCCACGGCACCGGCGGCGAGCAGGATATTGAAAAGATGGGCGGCCTGAGGAAATATATGCCGGTCACATTCTGGACCTTCCTAGTCGGAACGCTGGCCATTGCCGGTATTCCGGGGCTGTCCGGTTTCTTCAGCAAGGATGAGATTCTCTGGAAGGCGTTTTCATCTTCGCACGGGCATTGGGCATTGTGGCTGGTCGGGCTGATTGCCGCCGGATGCACCTCGTTTTATATGTTCCGGCTGTTATTCAAGACCTTCTTCGGCAAGAATTATTCCGAACTGGTGCACCATACTCCGGAGCAGGAGTCATCCGGCACGCCGGTCTGCTGCGATGACAAGGATAGTGCGCATAACAGTCATGGACATAACTCCCACGGAGCCCATAAGGGTCCGGCGCATGAATCCCCCTGGATTATGACCGTACCGCTGATAATACTGGCTGTGTTGTCAATCATCGGCGGTTATGTGGGCATCCCGGCCATCATCGGCGGCGCCAATCATATCGAGCACTTTATGGAACCGGTATTCAGCGCATCGGCCGAATCGGCGCCTCATGAGTCAAGCACCCCGGAACACCATTCGCCGGTTGAATTCATCCTGATGGTGGTTTCTGTTTTGGTGGCGCTGGCCGGTATCAGCGCCGCATATTATCTCTATATGGTCAAACCGCACATACCCAAGCAACTGGCGGCTAAATTCGCCTTTATCTATAAACTGGTCTTCAATAAATACTATGTGGATGAGATTTACCAGAAGGTGTTTGTGAACAACCTGCTGCGCCTGAATAACCTGCTGGCCTATCCGATTGACCTGGGGATAATTGACCGGATAGTCAACGCGGCCGGATTAGGAACCGTCGGGGTTTCCAATGGCAGCGGCTGGACCGATGCCAAATTCGTGGATGGGGCGGTCAACGGTACGGCCACAACCGTATTAACCGGCGGTAAAGCGGCCCGGGTGCCGCAGACCGGCAAGCTGAAGCACTATCTGACCTGGGCCGTGGCTGGGGTGGTGGTGGTGATTGCCGGATTCTGGTGGCTATTAAGATAAAAGAGACAACGGGGTTTATCCTCGTTGATAGTATATTAAATAAGGAGAATGATAATTATGATTCAACAATATCTGTTAACTCTGCTGATTTTCCTGCCCATGCTGGCCGTGCCGGTTATCCTGTTCCTGCCGGCCAAGGCGCACAAGACCATCCGCTGGACCACCGTATTCTTTACCGCTATCCAGCTGGCCTTGACGATTTACCTGCTGACCATCTATAATACCAAGACGGCTGATTTCCAGTTCGTGGAAAAATACAGCTGGATCCCGGCTTTTAATGTGGAATACTATTTAGGGGTGGATGGGCTGGGCATCCTGATGGTCCTGTTAACCCCGCTGATCTGCTTTGTCGGCATCTTTGCCTCATGGGGCATCAGCAAGGGCGTCAAGGGATATTTCATTCTCTATATGATTCTTAATACCGGGATGATGGGGGTGTTCTGCGCCCTGGATTTCTTCCTGTTCTACGTGTTCTGGGAAGTGACGCTCCTGCCCATGTACTTCTTGATCGGCATCTGGGGCGGACCGCGCAAGGAATACGCGGCCATCAAGTTCTTCCTGTACACCTTATTCGGCAGTGTCCTGATGCTGTTAGTGATGCTGGCGTTGTATTTCTCCGTCACGCCGCATACATTCTCAATACCCGAACTAATCAAGGTCAGCAGCACCTTCAAAGGCACCTCCTGGTTCCTGGCGTTTATCGGATTATACATTGCCTTTGCCATCAAGGTGCCGGCCTTCCCGTTCCATACCTGGTTGCCGGACGCGCATACCGAGGCGCCGACTGCTATCAGCGTTATTCTGGCCGGCATCCTTCTGAAGATGGGCGTCTATGGCATCATCAGGATTTCACTGCCGATTCTGCCTGATGCGGCGCATAGTTTTGCTCTGATTATGGCGCTGATCGGCGTGATAAATATCGTCTATGGCGCGCTCTGTACCATGGCCCAAAAAGACCTGAAGCGGATGATCGCCTATTCCAGCATCAGCCATATGGGCTTTTGCCTGCTGGGTATTTCGGTTGTTTGCTGGCTCGGCGTCTCGGCGGACAGCGCCATACCGGCCCTGACCGGCGCGGTTCTCCAGATGTTTAACCACGGATGTATCGCCGGGATGCTCTTCTTGATTGCCGGCGTGATTTACGACCGGGCGCATCACCGCGATATCAACGGATTCGGCGGGCTGGCCAGCCGGATGCCGCTTTACGCCGGGATGACCACCTTCGCTTTCTTTGCCTCAATGGGCCTGCCGGGCCTGAGCGGATTCATCAGCGAAATCCTGGTATTCATGGGCGGGTTTAATGTCTTCACCACAATTACCATTATTTCGGTTTCCGGCGTGGTCCTGACCGCCGGGTATTTCCTCTGGGCCATGCAGCGGATGTTCCTGGGACCGCTTAACGAGAAATACAAGGACCTGCCGGATATTAATGGCCGGGAGATGTTTACCTTGGTGCCGCTGGGATTGATTGTATTATTCCTGGGTGTCTACCCGATGCCGGCTATCAACCTGATTTCCGAATCAATCAAGAATCTGGTTACGTTAGTAAAATAAGATATGAATAATTTAGAGAGCTTGAAATACTTCCTGCCGGAAATCGTCCTGGTCGGCGGGGCGGTATTTGTGGTCCTGTTTGACCTGATTGCCGGCCGCAGGAAATTAATACCCTATATTACGCTTTGGGTATTGGTCGTGTCATTTTACGTCTCGGCCAATATGCTGGCTCAGGGCGTTGACAGCTCATTATTTGAAGGGACTGTTCGGCTCAATGGATTCACTTTATTCTTCAAGCTGCTATTCTGCGTCGCCGCCGGCCTGACCGTATTGTTTTCCATCTCGAAGCAGAAGGAACATCAAGGGATTGAATATTATGCGTTGTTGCTTATTTCCACGCTCGGCTTATTTATTCTGTCTTCGGCCAATGACCTGCTGATGATTTACCTGGGACTGGAAACCGTGAGCATCTGTTCGTATCTGCTGGTGGCCTCGCTCAAGGGGACGTTGAAATCATCCGAGGCCGGATTGAAATACGTCATCTACGGCGCCATGGCTTCGGGTATAATGATTTTCGGCATGGCGCTTTTCTATGGACTCTACGGAACGCTCTCGCTGCCGGACCTGGCCAACGCGGTGACCAATACGCCCAAGTTCGGTCCCGGGATTCTCACCTTAAGCGCGGCGTTATTCATGGTTTTTGTCGGTTTCGGCTACAAGATTGCGGCGGTGCCGGTCCATATGTGGTGCCCGGATGTCTATGAAGGCGCGCCGACCGAAATCACCGCCTTCCTGTCCGTAGCGCCCAAGGCGGCCGGATTCGCAATTCTCATCCGTTTCTTCTTCAACCTGATTCCGGCGGTCCCGGAATTAAACATCCCGAATTCAGCGCAGTTTCAGAATTACTGGCAGACCATCATGGCGGTTATTTCGGTCCTGACCATGACGGTCGGCAACCTGGCCGCGTTGCATCAGACCAATCTCAAGCGGCTGCTGGCCTATTCCAGCATTGCCCACGCCGGCTATATCCTGATGGGTCTGGTGGTCCTGACGCAGGGTGGTATGCAGGCCATGGTACTCTATCTGCCGATTTATCTGTTCATGAATATGGGCGCCTTCTTCGTGGTTTATATTATTGAGCGGCTGACCGGCCAGGTTGATATCAGCGAATACGAGGGCTTGGGCTGGCGCATGCCGTTCCTCGGGGTGCTGATGGCGATATTCCTGTTCTCGCTGGTCGGCCTGCCGCCCCTGGCCGGATTCATCGGCAAGCTCTATCTCTTTGCCGCGGTCATCGATGCTCACTGGTATAAGCTGGCTATTTTAGGCGTCCTAAACGGCGTGGTCTCGCTATATTACTATGCCCGGATTGTCAAGGCTATGTGGCTGAACGTGCCGGAAACCGCGGCGCCCGGCGCTCCACGCTCTGCTCTCAATGCCTTTGACGTGATTCTGCTATTGATATTTGTCATTCCCGTCTTCGTGCTCGGCGTCTGGTTTACTCCGCTGATTCAGATCATCAATAAAGCATTGGGCTTGCACTGAGCAAAGCGAATGTGGATTTAAGCATAATCAGATTGATTCTTTGCTTCGCTCAGGGTAAGAATCGGTAATTCGTTTCACTCATAACTGGCTCTGAATAAAAAAAGGGCAGCAGATTCGTTATGATACGAACCTTACTGCCCTTTATGGTTTATAGATTACAGAAATTAATATCTGTCTCTATTGCCTCCGCGGTATCCGCCGCCGCCACCGCCGCCGTAGCCGCCGCTGCGCCTCGGGCCGCCTTCTTGCTTCGGCCTGGCTTCATCCACCTTGATGGTCCGGCCGTCTACCTCGGTGTTGTTTAGCGCCTCTTTGGCCTTCAGGGCTTCTGCGTCTGAACCCATTTCTACGAAGCCGAATCCCTTACCCTGGATGATGGTAACGGATACGACATTTCCGTGGGCGGAAAAGGCACCCTTAAGGATGTCTTCCGTGGTCTGATAATTCAGATTGCCCACATACAGTTTGTTCCCCATGTCATTGCTCCTCATGGCGCCTTTAGCGACTCGCGCCATTAGATGGCGCCGGAAGGCGCCACTTTCTTGTTTCAAGATATTAATCTATTGGCACTAAACCAATAGCGCTAATTTTACTGTAGTTATTATCGGGATATATTGCAACAAAAATGACTAAAATTATAAAAATATTATTATCAAAGTCAGGTGCGAATAAATCAGCTTGGCCGGGACAATTAAGCGGGTAATCTTATAGCAGTTTGGTATTGTTGATGACCAGCTTGAATTCACAGCCCAGCAGTTTGGCCGCCTTCTGGCAGGCCATCATCCGGGTCAGGAATATCTCGAAATACTCCATCACTTTGGAGATGCGGTTGTCGATGGAAATCTCCAGGGTAATGGTCTTGAGTTTGGGATTGACCTGGAGCCGTGATTTCTTGACGGCGTAGTTGACCCGGTCGTGGATGTCAAAATCAATTTCCTTGGTGCTTCGGACCCGCGAGGAATGGACATCGGCCTTGTCGGCAATCACCACGGCGGCCGAGATGTTATTGACCGGTTCGCCCCGTTCCTCGTCGTGGTTGCCGGCCGCCGAGATAATCCGGGCGATATCCTGGCTATCGGCCTTGAGGTCCTTGAGAATCTGGTAAGCCAGAAAGGCGCTGGAGATGCCGTGGTCATTGCGGTTTATGGCGTTGCCGATATCGTGCAGGAATCCGGCAATCGCACCGAGCATCCGGGTTTTCTGGTCATAGCCCAGTTTCTCCAGGATATATTGGGTCATGGCCGCCACCAGTTTGGCGTGCCGGGCGCCGTGTTCGGTATAGCCCATGGCGGCCAGGTTGGTATCGGCCATGTCCATGAATATCTTGGTCTCGGGATGGTTCCGGACTTGGTCTAATGTAATCATACGGTAATCTTTATCTCCGGCGCCTGGGTGATGCTGTTATGGACCAGGCACTTTTCCACGCTGGCAATAAAATGCGCTTTATGTTCGGTCGGGCAGCCCTGGGGCAGGATTATCTTTATCTCAATCCGGTCTACCCGGGCCGGCGGGGTGGCGGCCTTGGACCAGTTGACGTTAATCTTCATCCCTTCATAGGGGATTTTCCGCTTCTGGCAGAACCAGAGCGCATAGACCCCGACGCAGCTGCCCAAGCTGGCCACGAACAATTCCGGCGGGGTCGGGCCGGCATCCTGCCCGCCGCCGTCCTTGGGCTGGTCCACCACGATGGTGTGGTTCCGTGCCCGGGCGTCGAATCTCATTCCGCCGGTGTAGGCGATATTCATTTCCATAATGTTAATCCATGATTAGTTGCGGAGTCAACCCCGCACATAACATTCCTGGCAGAAACCAAAACTGATATATTCATCTGCAGGATTTCTATATTAAGATATTTGATTAGCATTATTTATGTGCGGGGTCAATATTTAGCGGCACATTCCGGAGCGGCAATTTCCCAAGCGTCCCGATGTTAGATCGGGGCGCTGCATCGGAGCGGGGCAGAGAGCGTTTACAATGTTTTTTATTCCTGGAGATTTTCCTCGACCTCATTCCAGTCCTGGGAGTTATAAGGCGCTTCGCCGAAAGTCCCTCCGCTGTACAGCACGTTAACCGAAGGACTGTCTTTGAGCGGTCCGTGGTTAGCCGGCATGTCAGCAGCCAGCGGGGTATTGCCTCTGACAGTGTCGCTGAACTCATAATTCGGCCCGCGGTAACTGCACACTCCGAGCGACGGCTTTTCCTTGGTCATCGGACAGATGAATGTCTTCCATTCCCTGTTGTGCATGACCGCCGTATCCGGGGTAGGCAGCGCCCTTAAGGACTCCCAGAACTTCTTGCCTCTGGATTCCTCGCCGGACGGATACTCCTTGAATTCGGACTGGTATAACTGAAGCCCGACGAATAACCCTTTCAGGTTATTCTGGCAGGCGGCCAACCGGGCTCTCCGAATTATACTGGGTATCCCGACCAGGGCCATCGCGGCTAATAATGATATGATGGCAATTACCACCAGTAATTCTACCAGGGTAAAACCGGTGTTGCGATTGCGATGGTCCCTTTCCCTTTCCAATCTCAGGTTTTTCATATTGGGCCTCTGGCGCCGAAGCGCCATGGTCCCGAAAGCATTCGGGACCACTTTCTTATCTCCCGATGTTCATCGGGAGACGTTTGCTCTCTGGCCCCGCTCCGATGAGCGCCCCGATTTAACATCGGGACGCCTGGGAAATTGCCGTTCCGTCTGAGATTGATGAGGCTCGCCCCGTTAGAGATAGCTCGCCTTAGGCCTTTTTCTTAAGCGATGCTTAGTATCTCTAACGGGGTAAAATCCTGCCTTCCCGACCCGGCATCGGCCGGAACGGGACTGATATCAGGTTCCTTTCTGTCATTATCCGGATTTATGGTAAACCCCGTTAGAAGTTTTCAACAATGATGCGGTCGCGTTTGCAGCGATATCTCACAACCATGTTTCCTTCTAACGGGGTGAATTATTAAACCCGTTAGGGGTGTTGATCCTCGTCGTCCGTGTCTTTATCAGTTTCCTGATGGCGCCGAAGCGCCATGGCGCCCTTAAGGCGCCATAAGGCGGTTTTCCGCCTTGTCTTACGCCCTGTTAACACAGGGGAATTTCACGGACTCTTTACCCCTAACGGGGGAGTTATCTTTTCTCCTTCCACTGATAATATAACCGCCCCAAAACAGAAAACAAGCAGAATCTGAAAAATATTTCAGATTTATTTAGTATTTTATAACCGGGGCTGGTATATAATATTTCATCCAAAATCCCAGATTAATTGAGCCGGAAGGCCATTTTTTTCGTTTATATATATGCCGGAACGGACCGATATCGAGTTGTTTCTGGAGTTCAAGGAGCAGGGCAATCTCAGGGCGCTCGAGGAGCTGATTAACCGCTACCAGAAGCCGGTGGTTAATTTCTTCTATCATCTGCTGGGCGATGAGGCGTCCTCGGATGACCTGGCCCAGGAGGTGTTCATTAAATTAGCCCGGAGCGTCCGGACCTATACGCCCAGCGCGAAATTCACCACCTTCCTGTACCGGATTGCCCACAACACCTGGCTGGACTACGGACGGGTGAATATCTCCAAGCCGCGTCGGGTCTCGCTTGAGGTATCAATCGGCCGGGACCGGGAGGATTGTCTTAAGGACATGATTGACTCCGGCGCGCCCAGGCCGGTCGATGAGCTGATAAATGACGAAAAAGGGGTGATTCTAAAGAACGCCCTTAAGGCGGTGCCGGAAGAACAGCGCCTGATTGTCGAGCTGTCCGTATTCAGCCACCTGGATTACCACGAGATTGCCGTGATACTGGAGGTGCCTTACAGCACGGTTAAATCCCGGATGAAACTGGCCATTGACCGGCTGAAGGAATTGATAAAGAAATAAAGGAAGCGTAGAGCAAAGAGCACCCCGAAAGCATTCGGGGAGCTCTAAGCCCTAGGCTCTAAGCTGATATATGAAATGCAATAAAGATTATGACCTGGTCGGCTTCCTGAACAATGAGGGGACCAAAGAGGAGCGGGCTGAGATTACCGGGCATATCGGTAAATGCTCGGACTGCCTGCGCGAACTGGCCGATATCCGGGCCGCGCTCCGGTCACTCAAGGATGTCCCTCAAATAGAGCCGGCTCCTGACTTCACCAGTCGTGTGCTTAAGGCGGTCAAGGGCGCCGCACAGGTACCGGTCCGGTCCGATGCGCCTGCCCAATCCGAGACCATGTTGGATATCCTGAAATATTACCTGAGGCGCAGTCCGCCCTGGGCGTTTTCTACGGCCCTCCACGCCGTTATCCTGGCGCTGCTGGCATTTGTCTTTGTCAGCCAGTCATACCGGAAACCAATGCCGCCTGAGAATGTCATCCACTGGACCCAGGTGCTCCTGCCTAAGGCCGAGACATCAAGCGAACCGGTCCGGACCGTTGACGTGGCATCTGAAACCGCATCCGCAGTTGATATCACGATTGACCGGGCGGCCCTGGTGGCAAAACTCCGGGCCGGCGATGACAAGGTAATGACTAACCTCATCAACCGGTCAGATAAAACCAGGCGCGAGGAATTGCTAACCAAATACAACGGCAAAGGAACTGAACAGGCCGTGGCAGACGGGATGAAATGGCTGGCCGCGCATCAGGAACCGGCCGGCAACTGGACGCCCTCAAAATACAACGGACGCGATGAATCCAGCCCCTGTGCACAGGGGCGGGATGAATACACCGTGGCCCTGACCGGTCTGGCCACGCTCGGCTATACCGGACAGGGCAATTCGCACCTGAGCGGCGAATACTCCGGCACGGTTGACAAATCAGTCAAGTATCTGATTTCAGTCCAGCAGCCGAACGGACTGATTGATTCGGTTGGCCAGGCCCGGGTCCCGGCTTCGGTCCTGTATAACCATGGCATCGCCACCTATGCCTTGCTGGAGGACTATCTCATTGCTCAGGACTATGCCGAAAAGACCCAAGGCCCGGATTTATTATCAGAGATACTGGAAGATTCAGTGACGAAGGCCATTTCGTTTATCATCAAGACCCAATCCGCCAACGGCGGCTGGGGCTATGCCAAAGGCGGGACGCCGGATACCTCGGTCACGGTCTGGCAAATCCAGGTGCTGCGCCTGGCATCTGTTTTAGATATGCAGGGAGTAGAAGAGGCGCTCCGCAAGAGCCGTCAGTGGCTGAACGAGATGACCAATGACGACGGCCTGGTCGGATTTCAGGCCCGGATGGACTATCCCAACGGACCGGATGGGCTGACCGCGGCCGGACTCAATGCCTGGCTGATGATTCAGTCAGTTCCGGGGATGGGCAATGCGGATGACGCCATCGCCCAGCGGATGGATGGGCTAAAGGCAAAGCAGGTGGCGCACCTGAGAACAAACGAACCGATGGGATTATTAAGGATTGAGGAAGATGGCGGGTATCGGACTGAGACATATCTTAATTACGATTTATATTATTGGTATTGGGCCGGTCCTGACCTAATGGGGTCTCCGGAATGGGATAACCCGCCCGACCGCCGGAAGGGATTTGGATGGAACGAATCGCTCAAACGCTCGGTTTTGATGAGCCAGGCCAAGGATGGCAGATGGAAGGTGGACGACCAATGGTCGGTTTACGGCGGCGAGATATATACCACATCCGTGGCAGTTCTGACCTTGCAAGTGTATTATCGCAACCCTGCGCTTAGGGCCAATTAGCGCCGGGCTGGGCAGGAATCTGTGATAGGGTGGAACCGGATTAGAGATATTGTGTTATAGGAATTCTGAGAGGTATTATATGAGTGAAGGTTATATTGATTCTGCTTCGGTTTATGAGATTATTTCTTTTTATAGAAATGACCAGCCAAAAGAATGGTATGGCTGGACTTGGCGTGGGGCTGTGGAAACTACCTGTGCAATAATCAATATGCAAAATCTTAAAATGGCCCCTGCACCTAGCAGGAATGAAGGACCAGCCACAGGTGAATACGAGCATCTTACAAAATCTTTAAGTAGTACTATAACTCATATTAAACCGAATTCTGAGATTCAGAGATTAGCGATAAATGCCACGAAAAAATGGGCAAACAAAAATACCAAAAGAATTGTTAATGTATACGGGGAACTAAAGGCGGACCGTGAAAATTTTTCAAAATGGATTAATCTGGCAGTTAAGCATGCTTGGGTGGAACATTCCAAGAGATTGCGTGGATTATTTAATGCTGAGTTTATCCCGCAGCTAGCACTTATTTTGAATATTGAGAAGCGCGAATTAGAAAGGATTCGGAGACTAAGCTGTGATTTAAAAATACTTAAAGACTATTCGAATCGTATCCCCAATGATTCCGAATTCAGAACCATGTGGGACTGCTATATTGTTTCTGCTTTGATAAGAGGAGTATATCACGATTATGTAGCCAAAAAATCAAAATATCAAATAATACACCATCCTTTCAGGGTGCCTGTATTGGACAAATTAAATAGCTCCGCATCTAGTGATTACGATATTTCAAATACCCAGAATTATTTCGCATCTATAATATTGGCGAGTGCATATGCTGAGAAAACACCCAATAATCGTATTAGTTGTTGGGCTGAAAATGTTCTTAAGGCAAGGAATGCTATGTCTTATGAGTATATAGATTTACCGTCGAAACACCATGATACCATTGCTCTTAACTTAGCAGTAGAATCGGCAAGGAAAATTGGTATTCGCACGTATTCACGCAGAACTGAAAAAATATTAAATATTATTTGTGACTGTGGCGTAGGTCTATTAAAAATGTTCACTCTGAATCCATGGATAGCTCCAACTGAAATTGTTTTGAAGGAAACGATGGAAATAAGACGATTAGGAACAATCGTAGCTGGTAAGGTTTATGGTACTGAGAAAAAATTAAGTGAACTGGGTAGGTCTGTTCCTGGACGAATAGAAACAAAATGGTAAAACAGCGCGGCGAGAGGGGCACATCGAGGTTGTAATCCGTAATCCGGTGACGAAATCAGCATTCCGGCCAATCCGCAGTATTTTCAAAATTCCCCCTTGACACATAATTCGGGGGACACCATACCGAATTCCCGGCCCGATGCCTGTCGGGACAGGGCTGAATTGCCATCAGCTTTTTTGTTCTTGGCCCCAGCGTGCATACATTCCATTCCTTACATCGTTACTATCCAATCTTTATATCGTCAGCATCTAACATTTATATCGTTACCACCTAATTTTTACATCGTTACCATCAAACTTCTACATTGTCACCATCAAATCTTTATGGGGTGGCCATCAAATGCCTACGTGGTTACTATCGAATTCCCTGGTCGTTACCATCTAGTCATTACATGGTTACCATCAAATCTCTGCATGGTCACCATCCAATATTTACGGGGTGGCCATCAAATCATCAGCTGGTTACTATCCAATATTTACAGGGTTGCTATCAAATATTTAAATGGTTACCATCTAATTCCTACAGAGGCGCTATTAACCCTAAGAAGTGACACTATCCTGGGTTATTCCAGTAGGGGGGATACCCCACCCCCCCCCACCGGCTAATGATTGACCATATTGTAACCCTAATATTATCAATATGTTAAAAATTATGGTGTCATGAAAATACCTGTTGAAACCTAAACTTTTCACATTTTGATTATGCCGAAATATTGATTTTTACACTGAAAAGTTTATCATTCACCTATGCCACGAAAACCGTCTTTTATCAGTGTTAACCCCGAGGAGATTGAGCAGGTCCGGCGTTTCTTAAATGCCTCCTTATACTGCGACCGTAAAACAAAGAAACTTAAGGGACATCGCTGTCGTCATCGGGCACAGATAGTTTATTTTTCGTTATTGGGCCGGACTGTTTCCTGGATTGCCCATGAATTCCATGTTAGCCAACAGACCGTCTGGAAATGGCGCAGGATATATAAGCAGCAAGGACTTGAAGGATTAAAGGGCCGGTATAATTAGTTTATTTCTTCTCCTTGGCTTCAGCCAGCAATTTTGCCAGAAAGGCAGCGCTGGATTTCGTGAGTTCGGCGTCTCCGGCCCATTTACCGTCCGGCCAGCGCAGGCGTTTGCCATGATGGAAACCAAGGCTTATCACGAGCTGGTCCTTTTTATAAAACTCAAATGTCGGGTTGCCACAGCATGCGCAAGAGACGTGTCGCAATATATTGGTTCCGACGTTTATGTTTTTAATGATATTTTGTATAAACTCCGGTCTTTTCTCGTCAATCAGAACTTTTTCATCTGTGGTATTACGATGACAGGTGCCCCCTGACCTGACTTTTATCCGGTCGACTCCCTCAAGCGCCTTATGGAGTGAATCGTTATCCCTATTAATAATGAAGTAAAAGCTGAAAGCTAAAACCGCGCCTATAGCCAGTATTGGTCCGGCTTTAGTTTTGAACGGCCATCTTTTCGCTGCTTCTTGGTTCCCAGCCGACTTCATGACCATGCGGATGTAGGTGATGCAGGTTATTGTTATTGTCACAAATCCCAGGCAGACCAGAGCATATAAAAACGGCAATTCCGGATAGAGAATAAACGTGACTGCCATTGCTAAGAATAAGAGCGTGCTTCCCAACCCGATTATCATGGCCATGATGACGCTTAAGACCATCAAGGGTCTATTGAGCTTGATGCTAAACAGAACCGCCGCTGAAATCAGGGCGACAAACAGGAATATGGCCAGCGGGATAGAAAAAGTAATGGTAAGCGAAGAAGTGTTTTTAATCCCAGCCCAGGCTAAAAGGACAATCATTCCGCCAGACAAGAGTATGGAAATAATGGCCGAGGCGATGACGATGGCTTTGCGCATAGATGGCTTAATACCAAAGTAATAGTTAAATGTCAAGGGAAGTAAGAGGTGAAATACGGGGAATAACAACCCCCCGGCCCCCTTTTCTAAGGGGGAATAGGACGAATTAATCCCCCTTAACCCTACGAACCCTGACGGGTTCTCAGGGCGAGAACCCGGAACGGGTAAAGGGGGATTAAGGGGGTTGTCTTTGTGACCTCCGTGGTGAAAACTTATCTCGCCCGGACCAGCGCCTTTTTCTTTTTAGCGGTCTTGGCCTTCTTGGCGTGCGCCTTTTTGGTCTCAGGTTTTGGCTGGGCTGTCGGCGGGGCGCTCAGGTTTTTATTTTTGGCCGGCATTTCGTATGACGAGCCGCCCCGGTTGAAGCTGGACTGGTTCATTTCACCCTGGGGCTTGCCGCTGCCCCATTTTACCGGCGGGGCGTAACCGGGCCGGACGGGCGGGCTGGCCGGTTCCTCGGCCTTGGCCTCGGCGGCCTTTTCCTTTTTCACGGCCTCGGCCGTGGTGAACGATTTTTCCAGTCCCCGGACTAATGTCGTTAAGGTGTCGTTATAGGGCGTGGGAACATTCTTGGCCCGGGCGTATTCCATTATCTTGCCGTTCATATAATCAATCTCGGTGACGTTGCGCGCCTCGATGTCGATGAGCATCGAGGGCTTGTGCGCCCCGGTCTTGTTCAGGTAGTCCAGCCCCTCGGAATAGAATTTCTTGCCCAGGTCGTAGCCGTTGGCCTTGGCGACCGCTATGCCTTCCTTAAGTATGTCCTGGGCCAGGGTCCTGGTCTGGGGTAGGGCCATGGCCTCGTTCATTTTCAGGTGGGTCAGTCCGCAGACCGGCGCCAGGGCGGAATTCAAGACGGCCTTTTCCCAGGTGTATTTCTTTATCTCGGTCGAGAATTTGGTGGTCAGCCCGGTGTCGGTCAGGAGTTTGGCGGTTTTTTCCGCCAGCAGGTTGGATTCGGCCGACAGGCCGCCGATATAGTTCGGTGAGTTGAAGAACGACATCAGGATTTGGCCCTCGGCCATGATATTGCCGGCGTAATTGATGACCGCGCGCATCACCCGATTCTTGCCCAGGGCGGCAGCCACGTCCTGCTCCACGTCCAGCCCGTTCTGGAAGCTGACCACCACGGTATGTTTGGACATGGCGGATTTCACCTGGCGCAGGATGGCCGGCAGGGCCGAGGCCTTGACGCAGATGAAGATGTAGTCCAGGTTTGAGTTCTTGAGTTCGGTGATTTTGTTGGTCACGCCGTGCACCGGGGTCTGGAAATTGACCACCCCGGCCACGGTGATGCCGATTTTCCGGATGGTCTCAATCCGTTCCTTGAGCACGTCGACCATGGTCACCTGGTGTTTACCGGTCCCGCCAGAGATGGGGGGCCGGGACAGATAGGCGCCCAGGATGGAGCCAATCGGACCGGCGCCGATGACGGCTATCTTGATTACTGGTGGAACTGTTTCTTTTTTAGCTTTCATAACCGGCTTGGCGGATTTCTTGGTCTTGGGGTGCTTCTTCATCTGGTTTTTTCTTTCTATAAATACTTGATATTTGTTTGAGGGCTATATACTATTCATTAGATTCGATAAGTCAAGAAAAACAACAGGATTTAGCAGATTAATTGGATTTATCCTGATTTTATCTGTGTCTATCTGTGTTAATCTGTGGTTGCAATTTCATATGACCAAGCATAAATTGGGCATTGTGGACCTGACGGCCCGGAAGGTTCGGATTGAGGACATCCCTGAGAGCTTAATCAAGCGGTTCCTGGGCGGCCGGGGCCTGAATGCCTATTACCTCAATAAATACCTTAAGAAGGGCACGGACCCGCTGTCGCCGGATAATGTGCTTTTAGTCGGCACGGGTTTATTGACCGGCACGCTGGCGCCCTCCTCCAGCCGGTTCAGCGTGGGCGCTCTGTCGCCGGAGACCGGGTTTTTGGGCGATGCCAATTGCGGCGGGTTCTTCGGCCCGGAACTGCGTTATGCCGGTTTTGACCGCCTGATTATTTTAGGCAAGGCCCGGAAGCCGTCTTATCTGCTGGTTCACGACGGACGGATTGAAATCAGGGATGCCACCGAATACTGGGGCAAGGACACAACGGAGGCCCAGCAGTTGTTCCGCCGGGACTTGGGCCAGTGCGAAATGATGCTCTGCGGCGTGGCCGGCGAGAAATTGGTCCGGTTTGCCTGCGTCCGGACCGGCATCAAGAACGCGGCCGGCCGGTGCGGCATGGGCGCGGTTATGGGTTCCAAGAACCTCAAGGCCATCGTGGCCCAGGGCAGCCAGGGCATCAAGATAAAGCATCCGGAGCGGATGCAGAAACTGGTCGAGGAGATAAAGGACTACCTGATGTCCTCGAAGATTACGGCGATTCTGGGCACGGTCGGCACGCCGCTGTTGTATGAAGTCAGCAACGCCATCGGCGCCATCCGGACCAAGAACAGTCAACTCAATGCCTGGGTGGATGAACTCAACGCCCATGAGATAGATAAGCACGTGGAAAAGATGGTGGCCTGCTCGTCCTGCATGGTTCATTGCCGGCACCGGAATACCATGGGCGGCGAGGGGCCGGAATATACGGCCATCGGGCTATTGGGCGCCAATCTGTGCATGGAAACCCCTGAGCAGGTCATCGAACTGAATAATATCTGCAACGAGCTGGGACTGGATATCTCGTCATCCGGCGGTATCCTGTCCTGGGCGTATGAATTATATGAAAAGGGCATTATCAATAAAGAAACCACCGGCGGGCTGGAACTGCGGTTCGGTGATTTGGAACTGAGCAAGAAACTGCTCCGGATGATTTCCCGGCGCGAGGGATTCGGCGATGTGTTGGCCGAGAGTTCCCGGGCCATCAAGACCTTCGGCCCGGAGTCGGCTGATTACCTGACCGCGGTCAAGGGCCTGCCCCAGAGCGACCCGCACGATGTCCGGTATGTCAAGGCCTTTGCCCTAGGGATAGCCACCTCGTCGCGCGGCGCGGACCACCTGCGCAGCCGGCCGACCCTGGAGATATTTTCCAAACTCCCGCCCGAAGTCAGGCAAAAGATATACGGCACCACCAACCAGGACCCGACGATACTGGACGAAAAGGAAAAGACCATCTATTTCTCTGAGAATATATTTTCCGTGATTGACGCGCTGGGTATCTGCAAATTCATCTGCCACGGTTTCAACAGCCCGCATTTCCTGAAGTATTCCCATTTCAGGGACCTGATATACGCGGCCACCGGCTGGGAGATTAGCGAGGAAGAATTGCGGGAGGTGGGCTGCCGGATTATTGATATGGAACGTATGTTCAACCTGAAACAGGGCTTGACCCGGGATGACGACACGCTGCCCAAGCGCTATTTTGACGACCCGATGCCGCTTAAGGTGTCCAAGGGCCATCACGTGGACCGGGCCCAGTTTGCCTTGGCCATCGACCGGTTCTATAAACTGCGCGACTGGACCGAGGACGGGAAATTGAAACCCGAGCGGGTCAAGGAGCTGGAAGGGATTAAGTAGATACTTTTCTTTTATAGTCATTCCTGCGAAAGCAGGAATCCAGACGTTTGTAACGAAGAACTGGATTCCCGCCTACGCGGGAATGACAATATGAAAAATAACCATTATGAGAGTTCTATTAGCCGACGACGAAAAGACCATTACCGTTACTTTAAGCGATGCGGTCAAGGCCAAGGGCCACCAGATTAAGGTGGTTTATGACGGCCTGAACGCCATCCGGGCTCTGGAAGAAGCGGAGTATGACTGCCTGCTGTTGGACCTGAAGATGCCCGGCCAGGACGGGATGGAGACGCTGCGCCAGGCCAAGAAACTCCGGCCGGAACTGCCGGTGGTGATTATCACCGGTTACGGCACGGTCGATACGGCGGTGGACGCGCTCAAGCACGGCGCCTATGACTATGTCCAGAAGCCGTTCTACAATGAAGAGATACTGCTGATTCTGGAACGGATAGAAAAATACATCGTCCTGCGCGATGAATACCGGGGCTTGAGGGATGCGCTGGAGAGTAATCCGCAATACGGCCGGATGATCGGCAAGAGCCCGCGCATGGTCGAGGTCTACCAGCTGATTGAAAAGGTTATTTCCACCGATTGCAATGTTTTGATAGAAGGCGAGAGCGGCACCGGCAAGGAAGTGGTGGCCGAGACCATCCACGAGAAGAGCAACCGGCATAATTATCCGGTCATCAAGATGAGCTGTTCGGTCATGCCCGAGACCCTGATTGAGTCGGAACTGTTCGGATACGAGAAGGGGGCATTCACCGGCGCCTTGAACCAGAAAGTCGGCCGGTTTGAACTGGCTGACAAGGGCACGGTTTTCATTGACGATATCGACGATATGACGCCGACTACCCAGATGAAATTCCTGCGGGTGCTCCAGGAACACGCCTTTGAGCGGGTGGGCGGGACCCAGACCATTAACGTGGATATCAGGGTGATTGCCGCCACCAAGAAGAATCTAATGGTCCAGGTCAAGCATAACGCCTTCCGCGAGGACCTGTTCTACCGGCTGAATGTAGTCAATATCAAACTGCCGCCGTTGCGGGAGCGCGGCACGGATATACCTTTATTACTGAATCATTTCATCCAGAAATACGGCAAGGGCAGGAAGTATGAGGTGAACACCGATACCTTAGTGGCCATGTCAAATTATTCCTGGCCCGGCAATGTCCGCGAGCTGGAAAACTCGGTGGAGCGGGCCATTACCATGGCCGGCGAGTCGAACATTCTCAAGAAAGACGACCTGCTGAAAACTCCGGCCAACGAGTTGCGGGACAGCGATATTATTTCCCTGGAAACCTACACGGCCCAATGCGAGGGTGATTACCTGCGCAAGATATTTGTCTACGCCAAGGGCGATAAGAATGAGATGGCGCGCCTTCTTAATATCAGCCGCAAGACGCTCTGGGCCAAGTTAAAACAGTACGGCATAGAGCAGTAATGGATTTTTGCCGGTCAAGTCGCTGATAATGCTTTTAAGGGCTGGCAGCGATTAATAAAATACTTCTTGTTTTTTCTTGTATTCAGGGTATATTTATAGTGGGAGGAGTATAATATGACAGACAGAAAAGAATGGGTTACCCGTACACCTGTGCAGAGGTGTGCCGGGTTTACCCTGATAGAAATCCTGGTGGTGATGAGTATTATCCTGGTGCTGGCCGTGATGATCGTGCCGGGCCTGGCCGGCAGCCGGTATATGGCCAAGAAGGCCGCGGCCCGGACCGAGATTGCCAATCTGGAGACCGCCCTGAGTATGTATGAGGCGGATTTCGGGGCATACCCGGAGGATGATGATGATTCCAGCAAGCCGTTGGTTGAGGCGCTTGGGGGTAAAACTGAGGAAGGCAAGCCGCCCAAGAAGACCTATTACCCATTCAAGAAAAGCCGGATTAATGAAGGTGACGGTAAATACTACAGCGAATTTAAGAAGCCATTCTGCTACCGCGAGAATGCCTCCGAGGAGGACAAGGAAGGTAAGGAGATGGAAAATAAGGATTCATTTGATATCTGGACGGACAACGGGAAAGGGGATGATAAGGGAATCAATAACTGGGATTAGATATGCCAGAAAGAAAAGGGGGTTTTACACTTATTGAGATACTGGTGGTTATCAGCATAATACTGATACTTTCCGCGATGACTGTATACGTCGTGGGAGAGTTGAAATACAAAAGCCGGGCGGCACTGACCAGGGCGGAAATCAGTACTATGGCGATAGCCATTGCCCAGTATGAATCGATTTATGGAAGATATCCGGCTGATTTGCCTGATTGTTCCAGCCGGGCGCTGATTGAGGCGCTGGGCGGCGATTATAAGTCGAATCCGCCGAAAAAGGCTTTGTACGATTTTGCCAAAGACCGGGTAGTCAATGGCGAGTTTTTGAGTTTATTCAGGAAGCCGTTTTACTATCGGGAAAACGCCTCCGAGCGGGATAAGAACGGCGAAATGAAGAAGCCGTTTGCCTATGACATCTGGACCGACGATATCCGGAAGAGGCCGGACGGAATAAATAACTGGGAAAAGTGATATGGATAATAAAGTGAATTGTAAAAATGGGTTTACTCTTATCGAGCTTTTGATAGTGATCGGCATCATTACGCTCCTGATGAGTATAGTGTTAGTCGGCGCCAGTTGGTTGAAGAACAAGGCACGGATAGATGCAACCGCGATGCTGATCCGGAAGATTGAGTCGGCGCTTAGCGAATACAATCTGGCCTTTGACGCCTACCCGCCCGATGAATACACGGGCGATGGGAAGACCTATAAGGATTCACAGAACCTTTATTATTTCCTTGGGAGGTCATTTGATATCGAACAGGGCTATGACCCGGCAGAAGGCGGAAAGCTGAAGAAGAAATTCGGGCCGGCGGTGGCCGGCGGCTTTAACAAGATTGAGGTTAAGGACGATTACATTATTGACGCCTGGGGCAATAAGATAACTTATCAGAACCCGGGGGAGGACCATTCATCAAGCGACGGCAAAAATAACGAGTCGTTCGTGGATATGGAATCATGGGGGTCCAACGGCGTCGAGGACGAAGATGGCTCTTCTGATGATGACGATATCAATAACTGGAAACAGGATAAATACAAAAGCAAGTGATATATGAAATCCGGAAAAGATTGGGCTGGGTTTACCCTGATTGAATTGTTGGTAGTGATTACCATCGTTATTATAATCATGTCGATTTCAGTGGTATCATTGCTACCGCTCTTAAAGGGCAATCCGGTAAAATATTCCGCCCAGATTGTTCAGGGGGTTTTTAGGCAGACGGCGCAATATGCCGCAACCGAGCGGCGGATGCATTTCATCGTATTTGATAAAGAGAAGTCGTTTATGTCAATATACAAGGATGGGAATGATGATCCCGATGTGAATGCTGATCCGGATAATGAATTTAATAAGTCCAAGGATACGCAGGTCGGCGTGACTGTAGCCTTAAGTAAGGGGGTGTTATTTTCCGACCAAGCGCCGTTATTCGAGTTGGACGAACCGTATGTCGGATTCAGGCCTAACGGTTCTTTGGTCCTGCCTGATGGCGTATCTGATTTATCCCTGAAAAATCCGGAAGCGGAAAACGCGGATATTATCCTGGAGCAAAGGGGTAAATCAGGCACGATGTATCTTGACTTTACCATCACCACTGGTAGAATTATCAAGATGATTTATAGGGAGAAATAGAGATGTTGTTAAGAGCGGAAAAACGGTCCGGGCTGAGCCTGATTGAAATCCTGATTGCCATAATCATATTGACCGTCGGGATTGTCAGCATCCTGTCAATATTTCCCTCTTCCATCAAGACGGCCAGTTTATCTGTGGATGATACGGTGGCGGCCAAGATTGCCGAATCAGTAATCGATGCCCTGAATATTGCGATGCGTTCGGCCACGGCCGAGAACATCACGGGAAATGTGCCGGGCCGGGCATTCTTTGTTCATGATGGGGTGTCGGGTGGCTCGTACGAGTTCGCCCTGCCCTTGCCGGCGACCCCGCCGCCGGGCCCCAATGGCCAGAGGTTTTTTGCCCACCCGGCGAAAGATGTGGCTGATGCGCTGAATATTACCAGCCCGCGCCGCAAACCGGCTACTACATTCAAGTTAGGGAAGCAAGCCGGTTTTATTCAGGATGTATTGCAGGACATCAGGAAGGTGTCTGACCTGACCGACCCCTACGACCAATATAAATTTACCTTTACTATTAAACGGATGGATGATGAAAGGGCAACTGGAGATCCCACGCCCCCCTTGTTCCAGTTTGCCGTAGCGGTGTACCGTTTCCAGGACGACGATACGAGATATGCCGACGAACTGCCGCCGCCCATCCATGTTTTCATTGTTATGATTGGCGGAAAGTAAAATATGAAGAAGATGAAAATCAACGGGGACAGCGGGTTCACCCTGATAGAGCTGATGATATCCGTGGCTTTGATGGCTTTTATAATGACGCTGGTGGCGGTTATTTTCTCGCAGATCAGCACGACGGTAACCACAGGCACTGACCGGTTAAATATTTACAGTTCGGCCCGGGCGGCTCTGGATATCTTTGTCACGGATATCAACGGCTGTTTTCCTGTGGAGTCCGAACAGCAGAGATTCACCCTGGGCGAGGATAAGCCGGGTGAGAATATTTCAGGCGCCCAGGACCGGATTTCATTTACGGCAACGGCCCTGGTTCAAGGACAACCGGCTGCGGCGCGGCTGGGATATTATCTGGTTAAGGAGACCGATACCAGCATCCTCGGCGGAGAAAGTAAGGACGGGGTTTATGAAGGGCTTTCGAAGACCACCAAGACCAAGAGGCAACTCTATGTTTTGAGAAGGGTGGTAACGGACTCTGATGGTGAAGAACTTGATTCGGTTGCCCTGTGCCACTATGTGTTGTCATTTAATATTGAGGTCTACAGGGACCGTACCTTCAGGCAGCTGAGCGCGTTGAATGAACAGTATCCCATAGGCGATGGTCAGCCGGTAACCGAAAAACTTCCACTGGGCTTGAGGATAACCTTAAGGGTGGTGGCCAATGCGGCTGAAAGGCAGGAGCGCGTCTTTTCCCGAGTTGTCTGGATACCTATGGGAGAGTAGCCTTATAAATGCCATCTATAATATTCTTTGCCGATACGCATCTCAATATTTCAGAGCCAGCCAAGACGCAAAGGGTGATTGATTTCCTTAATGGTAACCCGCGGGATACCGTTTTTTATATTCTGGGTGATTTCTTCGACCTCTGGATTGGCCCCAAGCATCTGGAATTGGAAGATTATAAGGAGGTTCTCAATGCGATTAAGAAACTGACGGCAGCCGGTGTGAAGATAAATTTCATTCCGGGCAACCGTGATTTTACGGTCGGGCCTGAGCTTACCAACTTTGCGGGCATAAAGGTATTGTCGGAAATGGAGACTATCACACTGGACGGCAGGAAAATTCTTCTGTCACACGGCGACCTGTTCTGCACCGAAGACCGGAGTTACCAGGCCTACCGACGATTCAGCCGGGCCAGGATAATTAAGTCTGCATATCAGTCGCTTCCGTCCGGGATAGGGATGCGTTTGGGGAAAAAGGTCCGGGGCTACAGCGATGAGGTGGTGCCCCAGAAACCGCTGGTCAGCCGTAATATCATCGATTCGGTTCTGAAGCGGTATTTCAAAAAGGGGATAGACGTCATCATCTGCGGTCATGTCCATAAAGAGCAAACCCGGGCCATTCTGCCCGGTAAGACTCTGATGACAGTAGGGGACTGGCAGGAGCATGGTTCTTATGTGGAATATAAGAACGGGGAATTTATCACGCGGATCGATTAAAACGGAGGCGGTAGGATTCGAACCCACGGTCCGATTACTCGGACAACGGTTTTCAAGACCGCCGCTTTCAACCACTCAGCCACGCCTCCAGAATTAAGGTATTTTACTTAGGCGATGATATTTTGTCAAGATTGATTGCCAGTTTATGCCGGACTGATTTCATAATCCCGTCTTTATCCAGCCCTAATATATTCAACAACTTATCCCTGGATCCGTGTTCTATAAACCGGTCCGGAATGCCGAGGGTGGTGATTTTATTGATATATTGACGGGTTTCAGGAGACCGGCTGGCAAATTCCAGCACCGCAGAACCGAACCCTGCGGCAATACTGTGTTCCTCCAGGGTTATAGCAAACGGGGTTTCCTTGAGCAGCCGGCTGATTAATTCCTCATCCAACGGCTTGGCAAACCTGGCATTAACCACGGTTAATTCGATATTATTCTTGGCCAATTCTTCCGCCGCATAATAAGCCGGATAAACCATAGAGCCGTAGGCCAGTAAAACACCGTCCTTACCCGGTCGCAGTATTTCTGCCTTGCCGTGCCGGATGGATTCTTGAGACGGGATGGTCGGTTCCGGGACGGCGGTTCTGGGATAGCGGATGAATGTTGGTCTGTTGTGATGAACAGCAAAAGAAAGCATCTCTTTTAATTCCGTTCCGTCCCGCGGCGCCATCAGGGTGAAATCAGGGAACAAGCGGCAATAACCGATGTCGTATAATCCGTGATGGGTCGGACCGTCCGCGCCGACCAGCCCGGCTCGGTCAAGGACAAAGACAACAGGACTCTTTTGCAGGGCAATATCGTGGAAGAGCTGGTCAAATGCCCTTTGCAGAAATGTGGAATAAATTGCCACCACCGGCTTGATTCCGGATTTAGCCATGCCGCAGGCCAATCCCACGGCTTGTTGCTCGCAAATGCCCACGTCAAAATAACGCTGGGGGAATTTTTCCTGGAGTTTGACTAATCCGGTGCCGTCCGGCATGGCGGCCGTGATGCCGGCAATCTTTTCATCCTGCCCGGCCAGTTCGGCGACGCGTTCCGCAAAGATATCGGTATAATTTAGGCTGGAACTTTTCTCGGATGAAATCTTGCCGTCCGCAACGGTAACCGGTCCGATGCCGTGCATCTTATAGGGGTCGTTTATGGCGTGCTGAGAGCCATATCCTTTTTCCGTGATAATATGAAGCATCATCGGGCCGCTAAACTGCGAGATGGTTTTGAGGTTATTAATCAGGACTGGTATGTTATGACCCTCAATCGGCCCAAAATAGCGCCAGCCCAATTCTTCGAATATCGCGCCGCCTAAGGGCGCCAATGCCGCAGCTCGGACATGATGAAATGCCTTTTCCATCTGCTGGCTGACCTTGGGTATCTTTTCAAGCAAACTGGCCACGTCTTTCTTGAGGTCCAGATAGAGGTAAGATGATCTGAGTTTGGTTAGATAATTGGCCATGGCGCCGACCGTATGCGAGATGGACATTTTGTTGTCGTTGAGCACGACAATAAGGTTCTTCTTGAGGATGCCGGCATAGTTAAGCGCTTCCAAACTCATACCGGTGGTCAGGGCGCCGTCGCCGCAGACCGCGATGACCTTGCGGTTTATCCCGGCAATGCTGTCGCCGGTGGCAATTCCGAGAGCCGTGGAAATAGCTGTTCCGGCATGACCTACGGTGAAGGTATCATAGGGGCTTTCTTCCGGGTTGGTGAATCCGCTTAAGCCTTGATAGAGCCGAATGGTATCAAATCGGTCTTTCCGCCCGGTGAGTATCTTATGGGTGTAACATTGGTGGCTGACGTCCCAGATAACCCGGTCGTGTTCTAAATTAAATACATAGTGCAGGGCAATGGTTAACTCAATTACGCCTAAATTAGAACCCAGATGCCCGCCGTTCTTGAAAGTTACATTAATTATCTTCTCTCGTATTTCCTGGGCTAATTGATGGAGTTTGTCGGTTGGCAGTTTCTTCAGGTCAGCCGGGTTGTTAACTTGCGTGATAATACTTTCGGACATTATGTTTTTCTTTTCAACAAGTAATCAGTCAGTTCTTTAAGCTTAGCGGCTCTTTTGCCAAATATTTTCAATGAATCATTTGCCTGCGTTATCAGATGTTCGGCTTCTTGGCGCGATGGCTTTAATCCTTTTAAGGCCGGGTAAGTTAGTTTATTAAGTTTGGCGTCTTTGCCCGGTGTTTTGCCTAGTTGTTTTTTGGAACCGCTGACATCGAGTATGTCGTCAACTATCTGGAAGGCCAGCCCGAAATTTCGGGCATAAAATGTTATGGCTGATAACTGGTTGGTTGAAGCGCCGGAAATTATCGCCCCGCCCCTCGCGGAAGCGATAATCATCGCGCCGGTTTTGCGTAGATGAGTCTCTTTAAGCATCAGTAATTTTGAGCTGAGAACTTTAGGCTTGGAATGCTGGATATCCAGCACCTGTCCGCCGACCATCCCGACCGACCCGGCAGCCCGGGCGAGCTCGCTTACTAATTTTGGCACGATTGATTCATTTTGTATTTTATCGGCGATTAGTTGGAAGGAATAGGTTAGCAGGGCATCCCCGGCCAGGATGGCCATGGCTTCGCCAAAGACCTTGTGTGAGGTTGGTTTGCCTCTTCTGAAATCGTCATTATCCATTGCCGGCAGGTCATCGTGAATCAGCGAATAGGCGTGGACCATTTCTAGGGCGCAGGCATAAGGCATTATTTTATTGTGGGCTGTGCCGAATAGTTCTCCGGCCATCAGGGCCAGAATTGCCCTAAGGCGCTTGCCTCCATTAAGCACGCTATAACGTATTGCCTTGTGGATAAGAGGCGGAAAGGTCTTGGCAGTCGGAAGATATTCATTCAGGGCCTGGTTGACCAGGCGTTGTTTTTTGGTAAGGTAATGTTCCATATGATAGGTATGCTAAATCTATCGGGGTAAAATATCAAGGTTTTAGTTCTAAAATGTATGGAGCCCTATTGCATGCCGGTAATTTTCGTATTGGGTCATTTTATTCAGTGGGCAGTCTGTATTAAAACTGTATAGATAATCCGGCATCAAACCATCGGCCGGGTTGGTAATAGTCAAACACCTCTTTATAGGTCCGGTCAAAGAGGTTATGCACCGTGACAAACAACGAACTGTTCTTGTTTATCCCGCTTGAGACGCCGGCCGTGGCCACTAGATGCTTGGGCAGTGTATTGGCCCTAGTATTATCCGTATCGGTGAAGCGTTCACCGGCGCCGTTGGCCCTAAGGTTGATAACCAGGGTGCTGTTTTCCGGCTGGAATCTAAGGCCTAAATTGCCCTGATTGCGCGGCACTTCCTCGACATAGTTACCTTCGATTGACGGGTTATTCTTGTCCTTTTTATATTTAGCATCGGTATAGGTGTAGTTGGCAAAAGTGAACAACTCCTTGGTGAGACCGTATTTGACCTCGGCTTCAATACCCTGCATTGATAATTGTGTCACGTTATGCGGTCGGTAGATGTTGTCCGTATCTCTCATATAATCCCAGGCATCATCAAGCTGGGACTGGTAAAGCGTCAGGCGCGCTGAAAGGTCTTTGGCGAACTTATGGTCAATTCCTAATTCGTAAGACCAGAGTGTTTCCGGATTTACGTTAGCATTGCCCTGGAAGGTTATCGGCCCGTAAGGCGTCAGGGGCAGGAACATATCAGACACAGTCGGCTCGCGATAGCCCTTACCCACCGCAGTGCGCAGGGAGGTCTGTTCGTTGAGATGATAGACCACGCCGAACCTTGGCGAGACCGCGCTGCCGAACTCCTCATGTTGGTCATAACGCAGTCCGACGGTGCCAATCACCGACTTGCCGCCCGGGTTTTCACTAAGTACGATTTCATCCTGGACATAAGCGGCCTGGGAGTTTACGGTTTCGTTAATGATGCCGTTGGTTTCGCTAACCAGGACATCCTGTTGTTTGGCATCTATACCAAAAGTCACAAGGTGGTTCTCAATCGGCTGGATCGATTGCTGCAACTGAGTGCCGAGCGTGGACTGGTCATAGGTGCCAATAGCTCCGAATTTCCATTCCAGATCCTGCTTGAGTCCATTGCGATAAACCCGAGCCGTAAACTCGCCGTCGTAGGTATTGAATAACTTAGTCTGGTAGGACAGGTTCAGGTAATTGGTATTTTGGTCGCGGGTAAAATTCTCTTCAATCCCTTTTCCGTTATTTATGCCCACTGAGAGTGCGACAGACGATTCGTCATTAACCTGCCAGTTGCCGCGCGTGGAAATGTTCTGGGTTGACCAGTTCTTGGCCGTGCCGTCCGAATTCTTGATATAACCGTCCGTGGTCTGCTCGCCGGCTGAGATAAAATAGGCCAAGCTCCCGGTCTGCCTGGCGTGCTGCAGGGTGGCGCCGGAGGTATTAAAACTCCCGGAATTCGTAGCAAGGTTTAGGATCGGACTCTCCCGGCCTGATTTGGTAATCAGGTTGATGACTCCGCCTACCGCATTGGAGCCGTAGAGTGCCGAGGCCGGTCCGCGCACGATTTCGACCCGCTCAACATTATCTACAGGCAGGAACCGAAAATCCACATCGCCCAGATATTCCTCATTGACCGGGCGATTATCCATCATCACCAGGACCCGTTGCGGTCCATAGTTGCTGGGTACTCCGCGCATCTCCATCCGTATCTTGGAACCGAAGAACCCGCCGCCCTGTATATCAATACCGCCCTGGTATTTCAGGATATCATCAACCGTTCGGCTGTTTGATTCCTTTATTTCCAGTGAAGAGATTAGGGTGGCATTGCCTGAGATGTCCTTTATCTCTTGTTTGGTTCTGGTAGCCGTGACTATTATTTCTTCGGCTTTGTTGGCATCGGCCTGGAGAGTTAGTAGTGTAATGCCGAACATGGCTGCTGCAATAAAAGTTACATTTCTCATAAGGTTGTTTGTGTCCTTTCTACAATTGAGCCCGGTTATTGACATATAATTGTCATATATAAACGAATAAAGAGTGCTTTGGATTAACAAATCTTGGATTTCGTGTAAAATATATTCGTAACTTTCTTGACATTGAAAATGGTTTGATATAAGAGAAATATATGAGGGAAAGAAGAGAGGAGAATCAGATGGCCATTACCTTGAAAGAGGTTGCTGAGCAAGTAAAGTTACCGCTGGAATTGGTCCGTGATATTCTCACTGAAAAACATGGGATTAATGCTACCAAGGAACAGATGGACTTGACATTCAAGGCCGCCCGTAAACTCGGATACGACTTCAAGAAATTAAAGATCGGCAAGCGGATGAACCTGCGCAAGGAAATCCTAAATGACATAATCAAGCAGATAGAATCAAACCCCAAGTGGAAGCGTAAGGAGATACTCACATATCTTAGCAAGTCCTGCGAGATGGTGGACCGGGTCCACAAAAAGACCTTTGTCGAGGAATTCAGCCGTTAATTAGAGAGTTTTTGTGATAGGTAATAGCGTTCGGTTGGATCGGTTGGTTTCAGATTGTAGGCTTTTCTGTAATTAAGCTGGCTTTCTTGGTGATAGTTCTGCCCCGAATAACCCAAGGCATCGCCTTTGATAATATAGTTAAACGGATTTTGGGGGTCTAATACAATAGCCGTATTTATATAGGAAACGCACGTCTTCAGATTTTCCAGTTGCACGGTTTGGCTTGGTTCTTTTTCCAGTCCGGCCAGTAATGAATACGCTTTCCGGGTCATTTCAAATGCTTTAATCTTTAATTGTCTCTGGGGCGCTGATTTTATCTCTTTAATGATCGTGTAACCGACGCCGGCCAGTCCGAGCGCGCCGGAGATCACCAGAATCATCATTATTCTGCTTGTTGTTCTGAGTTGTGAGGACGCGAAGAGGTTTTTGTTCCTAATAGATGTAATCCGCTGGTCTATGCTGGGATGGGTTAAGGTGGACAGTCCTGAGGTGTGCATGGGGATACCATTTAAGTAGGCAATTTTAGTCAGGGCCCGGGTGAAACTGTCCGGATCGGCCGTAATCTCAGCGGCAAACCAGTCGGCTTGGAGTTCAAACCGGCGGCTTAATTGGCCGAAGAGCACCAGCCAGAAAATCATAATCAGGGTCAGTGAAAACCCGAAGTTCCAGGCGCCGTTGCCCAGCGCGCTTTCAAATACGCTGCTTAGGGTGAATAAGATGCTTAAATACGCCACGGTGAATAGCAGGAGTATCAGGAGATGCTTAAATTTGGCGTGCCCGACTTCGTGGCTAAAGACGGCGGCGATTTCATCGTCTGATAGATTCCTGATGATTGAGTCGGTGAATATCACGAAACGGTTGAATGGGAAGATGCCGATCAGGAGAGCATTGGCGAATGGGCGCCGGCCGACTTCCCAGATGAGGAAGTCCCTGATTTTGATATTGGCCCGAAAGGCTATGGATTGGAGATAGATGCGTAACGAGCCCTCAGGCAGGGGTTTGGTAACCCAGAGGTATTTCAAGACAAAGGGCGTGAAGATATACATGGTCAGTAATAACAGGATGGATGTCAGCCATTCTGTGAACGGGTAGGTTATGACGATATTACGTAAAGTTGGTATGGCGTAAATGACATCAAAGACCAGAATAAAGAAAAATAGCGGTAGAACTGCCAGCATAAAATAAGTCCTGATTTGGAATATCAGAAAGTTTGACAAAGAGGGGGATCCGGTTGTAGTCGCGGTCGGTTGGGACTTAGAGATGAATTTTTCTATCCAGTAAAACGGGATGTACGATAATATCAGAGTCAGCAGGAAGGGGGTGAGTGTCAGGAACTTGGTGACGAAGGGAATTTCGCCGCTGCCCAGGCCGAGGAATCCGGTATGGCCGGAGATTAGAGCGGGTAAATGGAAAATATAAACCTGGGCGAAATAGATAAAAAGAAGCGAAAGACGGTAACTGAAAACCTGTTTGTAGTAATTCCTGAGGTTTTTCCTGATTTGACGCCGGACCAACCTGAATCCGGCCATGATATAGAAGACGCTTGACAGTATGATTCCCAGCGTGGGCATCAAGGCCTTGCCTGAATCAGCCGGAAAAAACCAGAGAGGTTCTATTCCTATTGGGTATGACAGGGCGATGACAAAGCCGATGGTAATGATGATTATCTGGACTATCATTTATGATCAGATATTTAAATAAACTGTTTAATCGCCTCGGGGATATAGTCCATAATATCGGTAGCTATCAGGGAATGCTCGGTGAATTTTTTAGCGGCCATATCGCCGGCCAGCCCGTGTAGATAGACGGCCAGTTGGGACGCCTCAAACGGGCTGAGTTTCTGGGCCACAAACGAGGCAATCATTCCGGTCAGGACATCGCCGCTGCCGGCCGTGGCCATGCCGGGATTGCCGGTGGTGTTGATATAGATATTTTCGCCGTCTGTGACAATGGTTTTATAGCCCTTGAGAATGACGATGCTTTTCAGCCGCTTGGCGGCCTCGACTGCGCTGTCCATCCGGTTAAACTGTATTTTAGTCGGAGTGGTTTTTAACAACCGGGCCATTTCAGCTGCATGGGGCGTGAGAATCGCTGAACGCATTTTTCCGATGATTTTAATGTTGTTTACCAGGGCATTGATGCCGTCCGCATCTATTACAGCCGGGCAGGTGAAAAGCGGTAATACCGAACGGACGAATTCCATTGTTTGGGGGTGGCGCGAGAGTCCTGGACCGATTCCCACCGCATCAACATCGCCGAGAGTTAATTCCCATTTACTTGGGCTGGGAAATTGTAATAATGATTTGATATCATCTATGGCCTTTTTGGATACGGTACCTTCAGTGGTTTCCGCCAGCGCCTGGGTAATCACGCAGGTAAGTTTGGTGGCTAGGATAGGCTGCTGTGATGACGGAATGGCCAGATAGACCAGTCCGGCGCCGCTGCGGATGGCGCTCTGGGCTGACAAATAAGCCGCGCCGCTCATTCCGCGCGAACCGGCAATTATCAGGACCTTGCCATAATCGCCCTTATGCGTGTCTGGCCGCCTGGATTTTATAACGGGCAGTTTCTTTATAATCTTCATGGTGCTTACTTTATATACATCGCCAAATATTTCAATATTTTCTTGATTATAAGTTTTATTTAGATATATACACAGGGTATGAAATCGTCGACATTCAAGAGCCGTTTACCAAAACCAGCCGGCGGTATTAAACCGAAAGAGCCGAAGGGAACCAAACCCGATTCGCTGGCCGGGGCGATGATGCCAGCTTCCAAGTACCCCAAAAAAATGGCCGTGGTATTTTCGGTCTGCCATGTGATTTTTGCCATTATTATCAGCCTCTGGAATTTTCATCCTTACATCATAACGCCGAACGGGCTGGGTTATTTTGTCTATATGCTGGAACTGCCCAGCGCCATAATTGTCGGCATCTTGGGCGGGGCGAACAGCAATATATCACCGGTTATTCTTTATATCGGGGCATTCCTTATTAATACTGTTTTCTATGGATTTTTCGGTTATCTAATCGGTTATGTGTTGCTGACCTACGGCTGGGATAAGGAAATCAACCGGCTCTGCAAGTTAGAGACCGAGGCCTATGAGGAAACCCCCGGTGCTTAGTAATTTCATATCTTTATAATAGATGTTATTAGTAGTTCTTATTACATTTCTTGTTTCATTTATTGTGACCCTAATTTTGGTCCCGTTGGTAAGGAAGGTTTCGCTGGCCATTGATTTCGTGGATATGCCGGGCGAGCGCAAGGTGCACCAGCAGCCGATTTCCTTGGGCGGCGGGATAGCCATCTTCCTGGGGATTATTATTACCTTTACAGTGGCGCTGTTTTGTGCCTATTTGCTCAAGGTTAGCGTGCCAATACCCTGGGTGCCGCAGGATATTTATGATTACCTGCCAGGTGTATTCGTGATGATTCCCAAATTATCCGTTATTTTCATCGGCGCATCAGGCATTTTCATACTGGGGCTCTTTGACGATGTCAAGAGGCTGTCGGCTCGTACTAAACTGTTGTTCCAGATTATCATCAGCGTATTTATTGTGGCTAACGGCATCTCGTTTAGTTTATTCCTGGGACAGCTGGGGTTCTGGGGCCAGATTATCTCGGCCGCGGTGACGGTTTTCTGGATGGTGTTGATAACCAATTCCTATAATCTGCTGGACCACATGGACGGACTGTCCAGCGGGATTGCGGCTATAACCGCGGCCGTCTTTATGATAATCGCGCTCAAGACCGGGCAGTATTTTATTGCTTCATTCCTGATAACCATCATCGGCGCGGCCGTGGCGTTTCTGGTATTTAATTTCCATCCGGCCAAGATATTCATGGGTGATGCCGGCAGCCTGCTTCTGGGTTATTTCATCTCCATCCTGACCATCCAGTTCACATTTTATAAGGAACCTCATTCTTATTATGCGCTCCTGACGCCGCTGCTGGTGGTAGCCATCCCGATATTTGATACGCTGGTGGTGATTATTATCAGATTCCTTAACAAGAAACCCATATTTATGGGCGACAAAAACCATCTGGCGCACCGGCTGGTGGCCCTGGGCCTGAGCGTGCCCGATGCGGTTATCCTGATTTATCTCCTGACCTTCTGCGCCGGACTTTCAGCCATCCTTTTATATTACCTTAGCCCGGATCGGATGATAAACCTGACCGGCGCGATATTGGTATTCGGCCAGGTGGTTTTACTTCTGTGCATTGTCACCCTCCTGGAATATACCGGACGGAAGAACAAGAACCCAGAATAACCTATGTACCTATGGCTGGAACTATTCCTCATTTCTGCCGGCATTACGGCCCGTCTGATTATTCCGGCCAGCACCTGCGGCAGCGGCGTTAATCTGCTGGTGGTCATTTTAATCTGGCTGGTTTTTCTTGTCCATCTCATGGAAAAGCAGAAACTAACCGCGGTAACTCCGGCACTGCCTTGGTTTCTTAAATTGTTGCTATTCTTATTCGCAGCTTTTATCATCGTTTCGTTTATCAATGCGCCGTATAAATTCGGCGCCTTTCAATATCTAGTTCCTTGGATTAGCGATGTCGTTCTTTTCTATCTGGTCTATTCGCTCTGTGCCAGGGATGCCAAATATATCACAACGCTGCTGTCCGTATTTCTGTCCGTTGGATTGATGGTTGTTCTCTATGGGCTGTATCAGCATTTCTGGGGATTGAGGGACTTGGCCGTCCAGATACAGCAGAATCCGTCATTGTTGGATGCGATACCGGCTGAGTTACGGGGCGCGACTTTAGCCCGAGCTCAGGCCGGAGAACCGTTTGCCACCTTTGCCTACCAGAATTCTTTCGGCGCGTTTCTGATATTGCTGATTCCGCTGTTTCTGGCGCTGCTTTATATCGGACGAAGAGTCATGCTGATTATTGCCGGCGTGCTGACACTTACCCTTTTAATGAGCGGTTCCAAGGGCGCGCTTATGGCATTGATGATTCCCCTGATGTTTCTGGCTTATTATCTGCCCGGCAGGCTCTCAAAGCAGGTCAGAATAATTTTGCTGGCAGTAATATTAGCCGTTTTTATGGTGGCGGTGATTATGGGTCGTTCCCAAATGTCCGATTCGCTTAATGTCCGCCTGGGTTATTTGGATGCCACAGTAAAGATTATCCGGGATAATCCGTTGAGCGGGGTGGGCTTAAATCAGTTCGGTAACAATTATCTTCATTATAAGTCGGTTGATGCCGGCGAGGTACAAAAGGCGCATAATGACTATCTCCAGATAGCCGCTGAAATGGGCATCCCGGCGCTGTTGGTCTTTCTGGTTATCTGGTTTATTATCCTGAAATCGATTTTCCGTCCGGTACGTCAGATTGCGGAAACAGACTGTCATTCTGATGGCGCCAATGGCGCCGGAAGAATCTTGCCATATATTCTTGGCGCCGGGTTTGCCTTTCTGATTAGCGAGGTATTCCAGACGCCCTTAATCACCCTGGATATTCCGCTTTTGCCAACAGTAATTGTATTCCTATTATGGCTGGCAACCTTTCGGTTCCTTTGCCATTATCTGTCTACTGGTATACTGACTACTGACATACTCCGGATAGGCCTGTTCACCGGGCTTCTGGCATTCCTGATTCACTGCCTGGCTGACTTTAACTTTTATGTCCAGGGACTTTCCATGAGCGTCTGGTTTATCGGCGCCATATTCTTGAGTACTACGGAATCATCTATGCCTTTGTCATTTCCGCCGCTCTTGTCATTCCTGCGAAAGCAGGAATCCAGGATTACGGCTATTTTGATAGCCTTTATAGTAATAGTGTTATCTTTTATTACCGTGAGATTAATTAAATATGAGTCGTTTTTAGAGCAAGGGAAAGTAATGCTTAGAAGCAATGTTAGAGAGGAACGTTTAGTCGGGGTAGATTATTTAGGCGAATCATTTGAATCTAATCTTTTTTCCGTTGATGTGTCAGTAGAGTTAGCTTGGGCAATGCATTATGTTTATAGTTTTTCAGAAGTAAATGAATTTACTTTGACTCCATTGCCTATTTGCTTGACATATATAGATTTTGCAATTTCCTTGAATCCCTTAGCGCCGATGCTCTATAATCAGCAGGGGATGTTGTGTTTGGAGCATGCTGAGCAGGAACGCAAGAAGGGGAATAAAAAGATGGCTGATATCTACGAACATCGGGCCAAACGGGCTTTTCAGATGTTCAAAGAACTCTATCCGACCTATAAAGACGCTAAACGTTAATTGATAACTTATTGTCCCGCTGCGGCGGGATAACCCGTCGTAAGGTTCTCGTGGCGCCATAGGCGCCACTGCGAACCTAACGGTCATGGCACTAATAGTGCCATTCGTGTTATGCGCTACGAAGGAATGATTATCAGGCCGCCCAGCGAGGCGGACAGTTATCTGCTCCAGATAACCTTTGGCTGCTCGCACAACAAATGCACCTTTTGCGGCACCTATCCGGACAAGAAATTCCGGGTCCGGCCGCTGGACCAGATTCTGGAGGACATCGCCCTGGCGCGCCGGCATATACCGCATACCCGGCGGGTTTTCCTGTGCGACGGCGATGCCATGCTTCTGCCCAATAAGCGTCTGCTCAAGATTCTGGAGGCGCTCAATATGGCCTTTCCGGACCTGCAGCGGGTCGGCATCTACGCCAATGCCCGCGATATCCTCAAGAAAACCGAAACTGAGTTAAGCGAATTGAGCCGCCGCAAATTGACCATCGGCTATCTCGGCCTGGAAAGCGGGAATGATGAGATACTGAAGAAGGTCATGAAGGGCGCTACGGCCAAAGACATGATTGACGCGGTCCGGAAGGCGCAGGCCAACGGCATCAAGATGTCTGTCATCGGATTAATCGGCCTGGGCGGCCGGGAGATGTCCCGGGAGCACGCCATTGATACGGCCAAGGCCGTCAATCTGATGAATCCGCGCTATTTCAGCTTGCTTACCCTGATGCTGGTGCCGGGCACGCCATTGGATGCCGATTATGAGCAGGGCAGATTCTTTCTTCCTGAAGCCGAAGACATGGTCAGGGAAATCCGTCTGGTGGTGGACAATATGGACAGCCCGCAGACCATCTTCCGGGCCAATCACGCCTCAAACTACGCGCCCCTGGCCGGCACATTCAATAAGGACAAGAAAAGATTGCTCCAGGAGATAGACGATTACCTATCCGGCAAATACGGCTTCCGCCCGGAATTCCTTCGGGGTTTATAGGTATTAATCTGTGCCTTCCACAAATAATCTGCGTAATCTGTGAAATCTGTGGTCTACCACCCCATATCATCCTCTTCGCCGATAAGTTCTTTTCCTCTGCGTTCGATAATCTTATCCCGATTGGCCTTGCGGGTCTTCATCTTTTCCTTGAGTTTGGTCAATTGTTCTTCCAGACGCTTAATCTCGGTTTCCCTCTGGGTCTCGCGCAGGTCAAAGAGTTTCTCCAGCCGGACCTTGATTTGCTTCTTAAGCTCTTCTTTTTCAGCATTGTCCTGCGACTTGCGGCACTGCATAGCCAAGCCCTTTATTTCGGTTTCCATCCTGCGCTCCTGGATGACCTGCTCGTATCTTTGCGGGTCGCGTTCTTTCAGTTCACGCAGTTTCATTCGCTCGCGCTGGGTCTCTTCAAATAGTTTCATATAAGCCGGCGGGTCAACCTGGCGCAGATGTTTCAGCCGTTCCAGCCGCTCCGGGTCGAGTTCCTTGAGCAGTTTTTCCGTCTCTTCGTCCAGCTTGGGCAGGCCCATTTCGTCCTGCGGGGTTACGAATCTTCCCTGTGACTGTGGCGGCATCATCATCCCGCCGCTGCCGCGTGTTTTGCAGTCCGGGCAGGGCCCATTCTGTGGCCCGGGTTGTTTATCCTGGGCAGAGCCGAGCGGGCTGGTGCAGAACAGCAAGGTGCTGGCTATCCCGATTAGGATGGCTCCGGCTATAATACGTTTTACCATATGTTTCTCCTTTCTCCACCGATGTAACATCGGGGTGGAATTTTACCCAGCTCCAGTCCCGAAATAATCGGGACTCCGTTGCGACTACGCGCCCAGGGGGCTGGGCTAATCTGTTTCGGTTGATATTGTTTTTATAGCGGTATCTATTTTATCCAGGGAATCATCCAGGGAGGCCAGTGGGCTGGCTTTTAGTTCATTGACGATGGTTTTCGCGCTTTCCTTCAAGCTGTCAATTTCATCACCAACCCCGTTGTCCCAGGCGTATAGCTCTTTGTCTATAGATGTTGAGACCGTTATATTAATTGTATTATCCGGTGTTCGGACCGGGGCGGAGGTGCCGGATAATTTTATGTAGGTAAACACGGCCAGGAGCAGTAACGAGGCGGCAACGGTGCTGTAGGTGGCGAATCTCATTATAATGCTCTTTGGGTAGGGGAGTCGAATGGGCGCGGCCTCGGACGGTTCCATTACCGGCAGCTTGGATAATTTGTCCATTATCCTACGATAGTCAGCTGCTTCTGCCCGGCATTCCGGACATTCACCCAGATGTTTCTCGAACCCGGATTTTTCCTGGCCTGCCAATTCGCCATAGAGATAGAGTATCAATTGAGCCTTGTCAATATTACACTTTGTCATATACTTGCGCCTTTTCTCTCAGGGTTTTTAACGCGTAATGCATCCGGCTTATCGCCGTATTCAGCGGGCATTTCAGGGTCTCGGCGATCTCCCTGAAGGTCAGACCCGAATAGACCTTTAAAAGGATGACCTCCTTTTGTTCCTTGGGCAGTCCGGCCACCAGGTCTTCAATTTCCAGCCGGTGCTCCGGCGTTTGGGTGGTCATCTGTTCCAATTCCATAGAGCTAATCGGTTTTTTCCTCCGGGCATTATCCCGGCACAGGTTTATGGCTATCTGGTAAAGCCACTGCCGGAAACTGGTGTCCCGTTCCGGCTTAAAACCCTTGATATTCTTGATGACCTTGAGCGCCAATTCCTGCAACAGGTCCTCGGACAGGGCATGGTCGCGGGTCAGCCGGTATATAAAGTTGAACAACCGCGTCCGGTACCTGAGCAGTAATTGCTCCAGTATCTTCTGCCTTTCGGCCTGATGCGTCTTTACACTGAGCGAAGCGAATGTTCTGAGCAGGACATCATCAGCCGCTTCACCCTGCGTAGCGACAGCGGAGTCCCGACCTAATCGGGGAACCACGTCGAATGGGCCAGATATCTGATTTATCACTTTTGTAATATATAACGATTATGGGATGTAAATTATTGTATTGGCTTAGATTTTATTCTGGCAATGACATTCACCGTCACGCCAATCACGCACAGGGCCAGGATAAAAAGGATGATGGATGTCATGGTCATTATCACGCCCTGGAAATCCAGTGACTTGCCGTTGATAATGTTCTTTACGCCCGGCACCATCATCATCACCAGCGACCACAGGGTCATGACCAGCATAAATGCCATCGGGATGATGGTGATAATAGCATTCTTGCCGGTTCTCCACAGCCAGACCGAGACGCCCAACAGCGTCAGGCTGGCCAGCAACTGGTTGCTGGTTCCGAAGAGCGGCCAGGCAATCTTATAGGCCTGTTCCTTGGCGCCCATCAGGAAGACAAAAGGCACCAGTAGCGTTACGAATGTGGCCAGATATTGCGCATTCCGGCTCTGCCAGCCGAAGATTTCCTGGAACACATACCGGCCCAGCCGGGTGCAGACATCGAGCGTATCGTAGATAAAGGTGGAAAACGCCAGCAGTCCGAAGGCCAGGGCCAGGTTAAAATCAATACCCAGTAGTCCGGCGTATTTGGCCAGTCCGGATGCATAGACCTGTCCCGGGTCGCCTTTCAAGGCCGCATCGCCGGGTTTCAGGAACATAATGGTGGAGAGCGCCAGGAGCGCCACCACCGCCTCCATCAGCATACCGCCGTAGCCGATGAGTTTGGCATCGCTTTCCTTGCACAACTGCTTTGAGGTGGTGCCTGAGCCGACAATGGCGTGGAAACCGGAACAGGCGCCGCAGGCAACCGTGATGACCAACAGCGGCAGCATCGGCTTGTCGTTGAACAAGCTCTTCAAGCCAGCCAGATTGATGGCCGGATATCCGACCGAGAACCCGCCGAAGAACACGCCGACCAATCCGGCCGCAATCGTGCCATAGAGCAGGAATCCGCCCAGATACCCGCGCGACTGCAAGAGCAGCCAGACCGGTATGACCGATGCAATGAAGCAATACAATAGTAGGACGATATTCCATTCCTTTGCCGTGATGGCGCCAAAGAAGTCCAGCAGGCCCTGGGGCAGTTGCGGCCCGGCCCAGATGACTACTACCACCGCCGGCACGAATATCAATGTAGCCAGCCACAACGGCATCCGGAATTTATACAGGCACAGGCCCATCAGCAGTCCCAGTCCCAGATACATGAATGACGAGCCGGCCACGGCCGGACCGTATGACTCGTTGGCGACCACGGTCTTAAAGGTCTGGGCGGTCATATCGGTAAAAGCGATAATTACATAGACCAGGGTCAGCCAGACAAAGCACAGGAATAGGTAGAAGGCCGGTTTGGAGATATACTGCTTGACAATCTCGCCGATAGACAGCGCCTTATGGCGGACCGAAGCCACCAGCGTGGTGAAATCGTGCACGCCGCCGATAAAGATAGCGCCGATGATAATCCAGACGATGGTGGGCAGCCAGCCGAAATAGATACCGGCGAGAATTGGACCGGCAATCGGCCCGGCCGCGGCAATGGCCGAAAAATGCTGGCCCAGGAGCAGGAACGGCTTGGCCGGTACATAATCCACGCCGTCAGTCATGCATACCGCTGGCGTGGGCGTGTTGTCGTTAAGTTTGACTATCCGGGCGACCAAGCGTCCGTACAGAAAATACCCCAGGGCCAGCAGGACAAAACAGGGCAGGAGGATGAATAGGATATTCATACATAATTAGGGTAGCAAAATAATAAATTAGTGCAAGGAATTATTCGCCACAAAGACACGAAGGCATCCCGCACATAAATTATGTGCGGGATAAACTCCGAATTCTTGGTGTCGGCGCCTGTCCCGCCGTATGGCGGGATGCCTTATGAGCGCCATAAGGGCGCCATGGCGCTTCGGCGCCAGTGGCAGAAGGTACGGAGTTTTCTTGCATTTATTCCGCCTATTATTTATACTCAATCAACATATCAAATTATGGAAATTTTAGGCGATTTTGAACTCTATCGTGACCATGCGGTGGGCAAGGGCGGCGGCGGCGCGGTCTATAAGGGCAAACAAATCTCGCTTAACCGTCCGGTAGCCATCAAGTTCCTTAATAAAGAATACACCGACGACAAGTTCTTTGTCCAGCGTTTCCACCGCGAGGCCGAGTGCCTGTGTAAGTTAACCGACGAGCACATCATCCAGATTTACGGGGCCGGTGAGTATCAGGGCGATTACTACTATGCGATGGAATATGTGCCCGGGTTGCCGCTTTCCAAATTCATCCAGCACCAATACAAATTTTCGCCTGATGATGTGATTTATGTCGGGCTGGCCGTGGCCAAGGCGCTTAAGGCTGCCTGGGATTCCGGCGAGCGGATTATCCACCGAGATATCAAGCCCTCAAATATTATGATGGCTTTTCCCCAGTCGGTCCTGGACTCGGGCCGGCTGGATATGAAAGAAGCGCGCATCAAGGTCATGGATTTCGGCCTGGCCCGGGTGGTTAATACCGTGCCGCAGGATACCGAGTTAACCGTGTCCGGAACCATCGTCGGCACCCCGAAATATTTCTCGCCGGAACAGGCCCTGAGCCAGCCGGTTGATATCCGGACCGATATCTATTCCCTGGGCATTGTCCTTTATGAGATTGCGGCCGGTCGGCATCCCTTTACCGGCGAGACATTCATAGAGTTGATTAACGAACATCTCCATAAGATACCGGCGGCCCCGCGCGCGGTCAATTCCCAGATACCGCCGGAATTGGAGGCCGTTATCGTCAAGTGCATCCAGAAGAAAACCGAGGCACGCTATCACACGCCGACCGAACTCCTGGATGATTTGGAAGCCGTGAAGCAGAAACGAGCCCCGGTCCATGCCAAGCAATTGGTTTCGGTTAGTCCGGCTCCTGCACGCGGAGTCGCAACGGAGTCCCGATTATTTCGGGGCCGGGGCGGAATCCTGCGTTGGCTGGTATTCCTGATGTTGCTGGCTGGACTGGGATTAGCGGTCTCTGAATTCGTCATTCCGCATCCGGAGGTCCAGGCTATCATCAATCCCAACATTGAAGCAGCCCAGGTCTGCCAGCCGTCCAGGCAGGAAATCCTGAGCGATGACGAGGTCGAGGTGGTCAACCGGCTGAGCAAGGATATCAATAATCCCTTTGACTACGGCGCCCGGATAGTTGTCTTTATCAGGAACCGTTCCCAGGAAATCCAGAAGCGGACCCTGCGGATAGAACTGACCTGGCAGGAAATCACCTATTTCAAGGAACGACCGATAACTCTTTATCCCAACACTTCCGGTTCATTTACAATGGACTTCTATGAACCTACCGCGGGTGAAGAATACTATCAATACCGAATTATTCTCAAGAAATAACAGATATTACTTGACGGCAACGGATATTTTGGTATAGTGCCATCTATGGATATGAAATCAGAAAAACATTATTCTGAAATGATGATTTCTTCTGATATCTGCAACCGTTTGTTCGGTAATTGCCCACGCCAAACCTTGCTTCATATATCTACCAGAAAGGAATAACCATGCAGAATAAAATATCCCTTTTCTTGATAGTACTTGTTGTGTTCATCTCTAATTTCCTTTTGCCGTCAGAGGTAATTGCCCAGACGCCTGATTTTACCGCGGTGGCGCTGGATGAATTCGGCCAGGTGACCGACACCTTGCGGGCAAATCAGGATGATATTGTTTATGTGGAACTCCAGGGCGACGTGTTACCCGGTTATTACTGGGGCGCGGTAAAAGTAACCACCGAAGACGCTGATATTATATCCATAGAAGAGAGTTATGACAATTGGTATAATGGTATAAGTTTGTGGTGGAGCTCTGCTTCAGCCAACCCATTATATGGTGGCGCAGGCAACCTGTATTACTATAAACATATCCATTCACTTGATAACGACACCTACAAATCTGAGGGTTCATCCTGGGCCGCGGCTTGGGACGCCGATAGTCTCATATTTGGCCTGCAAGGCCCGGCCGGGAGTCTGGTTACCGGAACCGTTACTTCGGAAGCCAGATTCTATTACAGCGG